>CACYDL010000220.1 GCA_902773195.1 uncultured Lachnospiraceae bacterium | reverse complement strand
ATCGGCGACAAGCACGTGCCGTGGATTCACAACGTGAAGAACACCGACCTGGTCGTCGACATCGACGACGAGGACTCCCAGAAGGTACTCCGTCTCTTCAACGAGCCGGAGGGTCACGCCTATCTCAGGGAGTGCGGCGTTCCGGAGGAGACCATCTCCCAGCTGAACCTCTTCGGCATCTCCGGCATCGCCAACATGCTCTGCGCGATCAAGATGGCGAAGTACTACGAGCTGACGGAGAACGACGTGGTCGCCACCGTCATGACGGACTCCGCCCAGATGTACGCGTCCCGCGTGAAGGAGCTGCAGGAGGAGGACGGGGAGTACACGCGCCTCATGGCCGCCGTCGATTTCAACCGCCACATCCTCGACGAGAAGACGGACAACATGAAGGAGCTCACCTACGTCGACCGCAGGCGCATCCACAATCTCAAGTACTACACCTGGGTCGAGCAGCAGGGCAAGACCTCCGAGGAGCTCAACGCCCTCTGGTACGACACGGAGCACACCTGGGATTCCGTCAAGGCGGACGCCGCCAGGGTGGACGAAATGATCCGGGAGTTCAACGAGGACACCGGACTGCTTAAGAATCTGTAAATAAAAATGAAGAGGCGGAGATCATGTCTCCGCCTCTTCTGCATACGGACAGGAGAGAAGCGATGAAAAATGTTCTTGGCGCGCGCTGCACGCTCTGCGGAAACGTCGTCGAGGCCGCTCCCGACATCACGGTCTGCCCGAAGTGCGGCGGGATCCTCGACATCGAGTACGACTACGACTACATCAAAAAGCATCTGACCAAATACGAGCTGATGGACCGCACGGAGCGCTCCATGTGGCGCTACATGGAATTCCTCCCGGTCGAGGGGATCGGGAAGCGCCCCCGGCTCCGGGTCGGCGCCTCTCCCTTCTACCGCGCGGACCGCATGGCGGAAATCCTCGGCGTGAGGGAACTCTACATCAAGGACGACGGCATCAATCCCACGTCCTCCCTCAAGGACCGCGCCTCCGCCATGGCGGTGGTCAAGGCGGAGGAGGCCGGTAAGACGACCATCGCCTGCTCCTCCACCGGCAACGCCGCCAGCTCCCTCGCCGGCAACGCCGCCTGCGCCGGGCTCGAGACCTACATCTTCGTCCCGTCCCGCGCGCCCAAGGGAAAGGTCGCCCAGCTCATGATGTTCGGGGCCACCGTGATCCTGGTGGAGGGCAGCTACGAGGACACCTTCCGCCTCTCCGCGGAGGCCATCGACCGCTGGGGCTGGTACAACCGCAACGCGGCCATCAACCCCTACCTGATGGAGGGCAAGAAGACGGTCTCCCTCGAGATCGCGGAACAGCTGAACTTCAGGATGACGGATTACGTGGCGATCTCCGTGGGCGACGGCTGTACCATCGCCGGCGTCTGGAAAGGGTTCAAGGATCTCTACGCGGCCGGCTTCATCGACAGGCTGCCCCGCCTCATCAGCGTCCAGGCGTCCGGGTGCTGCCCGATCAACACCGCGGCAGCGGCCCACACCCTCGACTGGAAGCCCCAGGAGGAGAACACCATCGCCGACTCCATCGCGGTGGGTGTGCCGCGGAACCCCGTCAAGGCGCTGCGCGCCATCGAGGAGTCCGACGGCGTGACGGTCAACGTGTCGGACGAGGAGATCATGGAGGCCATGCGTCTGCTCGGGAGACACGCGGGCGTATTTGCCGAGCCCGCCGGTGCTGCCGGCACCGCCGGGGTGAAGAAGGCCGTGGAGCTCGGCCTGATCGAAAAGGACGCCTCCGTCGTCTCCGTCGTCACGGGGAACGGCCTGAAGGACGTGACGAACGCGATCCGGGCCGCCGGAGAGCCGGTCAGCATTCCCGGCGACATGAACTGCCTCCTGGAAGCCTTCGAGAAGCTGGGCAGGCCGCTCCGCTGACGATGGCGTCAAAGAGGCCGCCTTTAAAAATCCAATGAAAGATGCCCTCCCGGAAGAACCGACGGTTTTTTCGGGAGGGCATTTCTGTTCACCGGCCGTCCGTCTGCTCCGTCACGCGGCAGATGTCCGGCCGCCAGGGGATATCCCCGTTTCTTTAGCGGCGGACCTGGTGTTCAGACCCCATGGTCTTCCCTGCCCTTCGCCGCGAGCGCCGCCAGCTCCGGGAAGCGCGCCGTCACGGCGCCGTAGTTTTCCCGCCTGTGCGGGAAGGCGCAGTTCTCACAGCTTTTTACGCCGTCTGGCAGAAATACGCACGCGCCGCCGCAGGCCTTCCCGAGCGTATAGAGCGGGCAGTAACAGAACAGACAGTTGAAGTCCTCCTCCGGCACGCCCTCGTGACAGGGGAAATACTCACAGCTTCGGTGCTGAAAAAAGGCGTATCGTTTTTCATTCATAACAGTTCCATCCTCCTGCCGCAGGTTCCGGCGGATCCGCCGCGGAATAAGGGAGTGTTTTCAAAAAGCCGAAGCAGGAGCTGCCATGAGAACAGCTCCTGCCATTGTTCAGGGATGCGGAGACGGCCTTAGCAGGCCGTCTTTACGCTTCCGGCTTGTCTCTCATCAGATCCGCCAGGGTTTTGCGGTCGAGAAAGCCGTTGATGAGGTCGTTCAGTTCATTCCACATGGGCAGCGTCCTGCACTCCGCCGTGTGGCGGCACTCCTCGGCCCCGCTCTCCAGACAGGAGACCGGGGCGAGTCCTCCCTCGGTCAGCCGGAGGATCTCTCCGATGCTGTAATCCGAAGGCTTCCCGGTGAGGCGGTAGCCGCCTCCCTTGCCGTGAAGGCCCTCGACCATGTGACGGGAGACCAGCAGCGGCATGATCTTTTCCAGATATTTGAGAGAGAGATCCTGGCGCTCCGCGATCTCCCTCATCGCGATGTACCCTGTCCCGCCGTGTTCCGCGAGATCGATGAGAACCCGCAGAGCATAGCGGCCCCTTGTGGAGATCATCATAGCCGGGAACCCGCCTTTCTCATCATCACACGGAGCAGTGCGCGCACTCTTCTCCGGAGGGGAATTCGCTGCTGTCGTAGGGGATGCCGTTGCGGTCGTAGTAGTCCTTCACCGCCAGCTTGATGGCCTCCTCCGCGAGGACGGAGCAGTGCAGCTTGTGCGCCGGAAGTCCGTCCAGGGCCTCCGTGACCGCCTTGTTTGTCAGGGACAGGGCTTCGCCGAGGGGCTTGCCCTTGATCAGCTCCGTCGCCATGGAGCTGGAGGCGATCGCGCTTCCGCAGCCGAAGGTCTCGAATTTCACGTCGGAGACGGTCCGGTCCTCGTCGTCGTCGATCTTGAGATAGATCTTCATGATGTCGCCGCAGACGGGGTTGCCCGCCTCTCCCACGCCGTCGGCGTCTTCAATCACGCCGACGTTTCTGGGATTGCGGAAATGGTCCATCACTTTTTCACTGTATAACGCCATGATTTTTACCTCTCTGTCAGTCCGTCCCCGGTCCCGCAGGGGGGACGGCATGGATTGTTCCGGCCTTTTCTGCCAGGTCCGGATGTCTTTCTGTCCGGATTATTCCGCGAATACGTGCTGCCTCTTGCCCACCGTCAGGTCGCGCCAGAACGGGGACATGTTCCGGAGACGGTCCACCACCTCCGACACGGCGCCGATCATGTAGTCGATCTCCTCCTCGGTCGTGTCCTCCCCGATGCTGAGACGGAGAGAGCCGTGGGCCACCTCGTGGGGTCTGCCGATCGCGAGAAGGACGTGGCTCGGATCCAGGGAACCCGAGGTGCAGGCGCTCCCGGAGGAGGCGCAGATGCCCTTGTCGTCCAGAAGGAGCAGGAGCGATTCTCCCTCGATTCCCTCGAAACAGAAATTGACGTTTCCGGGGAGCCGGTGCGTCCGGCTGCCGTTGAGCTCGCCGTAGGGGATCCTGTCCAGTCCGTCGATCAGCCGGTCGCGGAGCGCGGTCATCCGGGCCGTGTTTTCGTCGATCGCGCCGCAGGCCTCCTCCAGCGCGGCGGCCATGCCCATGATGGCGGGGATGTTCTCGGTGCCCGCCCTTTTGCCTCTCTCCTGGGCTCCGCCGTCGATGAGGTTCTCGAGAAGGATGCCTCTTTTGGCGTAGAGCACGCCCGTGCCCTTCGGCCCGTGGAATTTATGGGCGGAGAGGGAGAGCATGTCGATGTTCTGGTCCTTGACGCTGATGTGCAGATGGCCGGCGGCCTGCACCGCGTCCGTGTGGAAGAGGACGCCCTTTTTCCGGCACACCTCGCCGATCTCCGCGATGGGCTCGATGGTGCCGATCTCGTTGTTGGCGTACATGACGGTCACGAGGCAGGTGTCCTCCCGGATGGCCGCCTCCACCTCCTCCGGGGTGACGAGGCCCGTGCTGTGGACGTCCAGCAGCGTGATCTCGAAGCCCTGCTTCTTGAGTCTGTTCAGCGTGTGCAGCACGGCGTGATGCTCGAAGGCCGTGGAGATGATGTGCTTCTTTCCCCGGCGCGCGCCCATGCGGGCGGCGGTGATGATGGCCTGGTTGTCCGCCTCGCTGCCGCCCGAGGTAAAGGTGATCTCCCTCGGATCGCATCCGAGGCAGGCGGCGATGCGGGCCCTGGCGTCCTCGAGGGCCTCCTTCGCCTGCTGGCCGAAGGAGTAGAGGCTCGAGGGATTGCCGTATCGTTCACTCATGTAGGGCAGCATCGCCTCGACGGCGGTTCTGCTCATTCCGGTGGTAGCTGCGTTGTCTGCGTAGATCATAGTTCCTCCCTGCCCGCGCGAAAGCGGGCCAGCAGGCGGCTGTTCCGCTGACCGGAGGACGAGTCGGGTCAGCCGGAGCCGCGCTTATTTACCTACCTGATTGGTAGGTAATGACAGAATATAACGGATCCGGGGAATAGTCAAGGGGAAAATGCGAAAGCGCTGACACAGATACATGCGGAAGCTTTGGCGGAGGAATCTGCGACAATGGTGACAGGGAAATCGTGGGAGATGCGGCAGTGGACAGCGCGGGCGCTCCGGCGGCTCACTCCCGTCTCTTCAGAAGAAGGACGGCGGTCAGCAGGGCGGGGAACACGGCCGCGGCGAGAATTCCCTTCCGCAGGTCATCCCCCGCGGCGGAGGAGACCAGCCCGGCGAGGGTCGGCCCGCCGCTGCAGCCGAAGTCGCCGCCGAGGGCGAGCAGGGCAAACATCGCCGTGCCCCCCGCGGGGAGAGACGCGGTGGCCATGGAGAAGGTGCCCGGCCACATAATGCCGACGGAGAAGCCGCAGAGGCCGCACCCGAGGAGTCCTGTCAGGGGGTGCGGGGCGAGGGAAATCAGCAGATAGGAACAGAGGCACAGGATGGCGCTGCCCGTCATGAAGCGGCGGAGCGGCAGACGGCTGCCGTATTTCCCGTAGATGGCCCGGGCGGTCCCCATCGCGGCCGCGAAGGACAGGGGGCCGGCCAGATCGCCCACGGCCTTGCTCAGGCCGAGCCCCTTCTCGGCAAAGGCGGAGGCCCACTGGCTGACGGCCTGTTCGCTGGCGCCGGCGCAGATCATCATCAGCAGGAAGAGCCAGAAAAGGCGCGTGCGAAGCAGGACAGGGAGCGGCGTCCCGGTCTCTCCCTCTTTGAGAAGAGGCGCGATCGGAACCCTCGTGAAGGCGATGAGATTGACGACGGGGAGGACCGCCCAGATCAGGGCGAGCACCCGCCAGTTCCGGATGCCGAAGACGGCGAAGAAGGCGGTGGAGAGCAGGACGACGCCCACGTGTCCCCAGCAGTAGAAGGAGTGGAGCAGGCTCATCGCCGACTCCTTGTTCGGCGTCGGACAGGCCTCCACGACGGGACTGACCACGACCTCCAGGAGGCCGCCTCCGATCGCGTAGCACACGGCGGACAGAAGGATCCCCGCGTAGGGATCCGGCAGAAGATCCGGAAGAAAAGCCAGAAAAACGAGTCCCAGCGCGGACAGGGCGTGCCCCAGGATCAGGGACGCGCGGTAACCGATCCGGTCCACGAAGCCGACGGAGAGCAGGTCCACCAGGAGCTGCACGGCGAAGTTGACCGTCACGAGAAACGTGATTCTCGAGAGGGGGATCCCGTAGCTTTGGTGAAAGGTAAGGAACAGCAGCGGGACGAAATTGTTGACGACGGCCTGGACGACGTATCCCGTAAAGCAGGCGTAGATGGTTTTTCTGAATCCCGCGTTTTCGCTTATTCTCTGTCTCACTGATTTCTCCTCCGGAATCGGTGCTCCGCCGCGCCGTGCGTTTCGCCGTATCGGGCCACGCAGGGCAGCGGCCTGTGCCGTGCCGCCCCGTGCGTTTCGTCCGTGTCGTGCCCTGCAGGGCAGCGGCCTGCGCCGCGCCGCACTATACGGTTCGGCCGTTTTTCGCCGCTTCGGCCGGCCCGCCCGTATCGCTCCATCCACGGCGCGGCGGACTGAGAAGATCATCGCATAAACCGGCGTATTCCGCAACCGGCAGTAGTGAAACGGGCCCCCGGTCTTCGGGCGGACAGGCTTGAAATCAACGTTCACATTCAGTATACTTTCCTATATTGAAAGGGAACGGTCATCCGGCGAAAACGATGGGGAAGAAAAAAGGAACAGATGAATATTCGGGCCTCAACCGCCTGCTCCGCTCGAGCTCTGTCGAGGAGATGAAGGCGCGCCGCCGGGAAGGCTCCTTCCGGGAGCTGCTGGACGACTGGCGCTGGATCTTCTCCTACAGCGTCCGGTACAGGCGCATGATCGTGCTGTACACGGTCCTCGGGCTGACCAGCTCCACCTTCAGCCTGGTCTCCGCGGTCGTCAGCAAGTACATGATCGACATCGTGATCGGAAGAGATACCGGGCGGCTGTGGCTTCTGGCGCTTCTCATGATCTCCACGATGGTCTTCAGCCTCGTGTTCTCGAGCCTCCGGAAGCGGTACTCCGCGAAGATCAGCGTCTTTGTGAAAAACGATATCCGCGCCGAGGTCTTCGATCACCTCATGGACGCGGAATGGATGAGCCTCAGCCGCTTTCCCAACGGCGACCTGCTCAGCCGCTTCGACGGGGACATCGACGTCGTCGCCTCCAACGCGGTGAACTGGATCCCGTCCCTGGTGATCGACGTCTACGCCTTCGCGGCTTCCTTCTTTGTCATTCTGCACTACGATCCCGTCATGGCCCTCATCGCTCTTCTGGGCGCGCCGGTCATGCTGCTGGCAGGCAGGCTTCTGATGCGCCGCCTGAGGGAATTCCGGAGACGGCTCCGCGAGGCCAACAGCGGGATGATGTCCTTTGAGGCCGAGGTGTTCTACAACACGGACACCATCAAGAGCTTCGGCATCGGCGGACTCTACGGGAGAAAGATGAGGAACTGGCTGGACGTCTGCAGGGACGCCGAGCTGGACAGCAACGCCTTCGGCATCCGGGCGAACGTGCTGATGAATATCATCGGGATGGCCGTGGAGCTGGCGGCCTTCGGCTACTGCCTGATGAGGCTCTGGAGCGGCGCGATCACATTCGGGACCATGACCCTGTTTCTCCAGCAGAGAACCAGTCTGTCCGACCGCTTCAACTCCCTGGTCGGCATTCTCCCGAATATGCTGAACAGCTCGGTCTCCGCCCAGAGGATCCGGGAGCTGACGGAGCTGCCGGCGGAAGACCACAACCCGGAGACGGACGAGGACGTCCGGGAAGCCGCCGCGGAGGGACTTTCCGTCTGCATGAAACAGGTGGATTTCTCCTACGAGGAGGGAAGAAAAGTGATCAGCGCCGGCACCCTCCGGTCGGATCCCGGCGAGATCATCGCCCTCATCGGAGCCAGCGGCGAAGGAAAGACGACGATGATCCGGCTCCTTCTGGGACTCATGGATCCGGACAGAGGAGACGTGGAGCTCCGTTCCGGAAATGAAATGCGCTGGAAGGCGGGCCCGGACATCCGGAGATTCTTCTCCTACGTCCCCCAGGGAAATTCCATGCTGGCAGGGACCATCGCCGAGAACCTCCGGATGGTGAAGGAAGACGCCTCCGACGAGGAACTCGCCGCGGCGCTGGAGACGGCCTGCGCGTGGGATTTCGTGAAGGAGCTGCCGGACGGGATGGACACTGCGGTCGGAGAGAGAGGCAGAGGCCTCTCGGAGGGGCAGTCCCAGAGGATCGCCATCGCCAGGGCCGTGCTCAGGGGAGCGCCGGTGCTTCTGCTGGATGAGGCGACCTCCGCCCTGGACGTCGCGACGGAGCGCCGGGTGCTCCGGAACATCATGAGCGGCGACAGCCGGAGAACGGTCATCGTGACGACCCACAGGCCCAGCGTCCTCGGGATGTGCAAGAGGGTCTACCGGGTCGCCGGGGGGACGGTGGAGGAGCTGGATCCCGAGGAGAGCGCCCGTCTCGCGATGGATTTTTAGAGCCGGGAAGGAACCGGCGCGGAAACAGCGGAGCATGTTACTGCAGGGCGCCGGACTGCGGGGCGCGGAAGGAATCCGTTCGCAGCGGCAAAGCGCGGAAGGACAGAACGCGGAATACAAACGTCCGCTTTACAGGACAGGGGAGGAAAAGAACCGGTGAGAAGAATGGGAAGCAGGACAGAAAAGATCAGACAGAGAGGCGCCGCGGCGGGAAGAATCCTGGCGGCGTGCGCTCTGACGGTGTGGATCGCCGCGTGCGCGCCGGCGGCCTCCCAGCCAGCACCGGCGGGAGCGGAAGGGCAGGCGCCGGCGGGAGCGGAAGGAGGCGAAGTGATGGCCGACACGCGCAGCTTCACCTCCAGAGTCGTCGATCTCGAGGCCCTTCTGCAGAAAGAAAATGACACCGTCGCCTACATGGCGGCCGCCGCGGAGGCGGCGCCCTCCTATCAGCCAGGCGGTGAGAGCGGGCCGACGAAGGAGCAGTTCATCGCGGACCTCACGGATTCGTACCGGGCCAGATGCAGCGTCCTCAATCGCTACTCCGAATTCCCGGTCATGAGCAACGAGGCGTACAACGAGTTCCGCTTCCTGTGCGGCAGGGCGGAATACCCCTTCTACGAGGCCTATTCCGGGGCGGAATTCGAGGACAGGAACTTCACCGTCCTGTGCAGCGAGTATCTCGGAGGGCTCGAGGAGCAGTACGAGGCGGAGAACCTCTGGCGCGGCGGGGCCGGAGCCGACGAGGTGGAGGCGGCCTATTTCGAGGGCTATGACCGGAGATCCGCCGTCCTCATCGAGGTGGGAGAGTACTACGCCCCCGACAAGGCGGCGTTCCAGGATCTTGAGTCGCTGACCGCCGGAAGAAACATGACAGTGATACTGCCGAAGGCCGTGGAGGCCAACAAGACGGCTGACAGCGCCCTCGTGACCCAGGTCCAGCAGAGCCTCAACGCCGCCGGCTTTGACTGCGGAACCGCGGACGGGAAGGCCGGAAAGAATACCGTCCTGGCCATCTGCCACGCCCAGCTCTGCCTGGGGCAGGAGGCCGACGGACTGGTCAGCCAGGCGCTGGCCGACGCCCTGGCCGCTCTCGCGGCGGAAGCCGGGGCCGCAGGCGCCGAGAGCGGCGCGGCGGCCTGACAAAAACGCATACATCATTGGACAGCGTCCCATAAGCGCCGCGCCGGCGCGGAAGAGGACGGCAGCGGGAGGTGCGTCGCATGAAACTGGGAATCGCAGGAAGCGGACATATCGTGGAAACCGTTCTGCCCGTTCTGGAGTCGCTGGAGATCCGGCCGGCGGCCCTGTGCGGCACGGCCCGCTCCCGCGGGAAGGTGGAGCAGCTGTGCGGCCGGTACGGCATTCCCCTCGGGACATCGTCCTATGAGGAGCTACTGTCGTCCCCGGACGTCGACACGGTGTACCTGGGGATCCCCAACAGCCTGCATTACTCCTTCGCGAAGCGCGCCCTCGAGGCGGGGAAGCACGTGATCTCGGAGAAGCCGCTCACCAGCAATCTCCGGGAGGCCGAGGCGCTGTTTTCCCTCGCAGAGGAGAAGGGGCTCATGCTGCTCGAGGCGATCTCGACGCTGTTCCTTCCGGACTATCGGACCGTCGGGGCGCTGCTCCCCCGGGTCGGGCGCGTCCGCCTCGTGAGCTGCAACTACAGCCAGTATTCCAGCAGATACCGCGCGTTCACGGAGGGCGACGTGAAGCCCGCCTTCGATCCCGCGAAGTCGGGCGGCGCGCTGATGGATCTCAACGTGTACAACATCCATTACATCACCGGTCTCTTCGGCGCACCGAAGGGAGTGAGCTATCAGGCGAATATCGAGCGGGGCATCGATACCAGCGGCGTGGTGATCCTGGAATATCCCGATTTCGTCGCCGCCGCCGCGGCGGCCAAGGACTGCGGCGCCCCCTGCTTCTGCCGGATCCAGGGGACCGAGGGGTATCTTCTTCAGAATTCCCCGTCCAACACCTGCGCGGGATACGAGCTGACCCTGAACGACGGGACGACGGAGAGCGGACGCACGGAGTGCGGGCACAGGCTCTGCGCCGAATTCCTCCGGTTCCGGGAAATGATCGACGGGGAGGCGTTCGGTGAGTGCCGGAAACTTGCCGCGCACAGCCTGGTGGTGATGGACGTGCTGGACCGGGCCAGGAGATCCGCCGGTCTGGTGTTTCCCGCCGACCGGGAGACGGAAGATTAAGGTTTCATTAATTCTTCGCGCTGTCTCTTGACGCCGGCCGCGAAACTGGTATAATCCGATTCAACAACTGAAGAGACGATAAAAGGGAGTAGCGGAACCCCGGAGACGGGGGGCTTGAAACCGTCAGCCGATACAGCGGCGCGCAGGGACATTACACAGAAACCGCGCAGCGCGTATCCGTATCAAGTGAGATTGCGAGACTTTTATCATGACGCGGGGCGTTGTGATAGAAGTCTCTTTTTTGTAAAATGAAAGGAGGAAAATCATGGGTGCATATTATTATGATGAGAGGAAGGAAATCAGGGAGGCGGTCATCGCCGGAGAGCGGGCTCTTTCAAGTCTCCGCGCGGCGAAGGACCGGCTCGACAGCGCCAGGCGGTGGGGCGTCATGGATCTCTTCGGAGGAAACGTCATCTCAGGCTTCGTGAAGCATTCGAGAATGAGCGACGCGTCCCGCTGCGTCGAGCAGGCCAAGGACGATCTCAGAAGGTTTCAGGACGAACTGTCGGACGTCCAAGACCTGCAGAGGCTGGACATCGGAATCGGTGATTTCATGACGTTCGCGGACTTCTTCTTCGACGGCTTCCTGGCGGACATCTTTGTGCAGAGCAAGATCAACGACGCGAGGAGAAATGTCGAGGAGGCGATCCGCCGGGTGGAGGAGATGCTCAGAAGGCTGAAAAGCTCCCCGGCGTACCGGTAAGGCGTAAGAAGCAACTGACAGAGGAGGTGGAAACCATGCTGCTTATGATTTTGTTTATGGCGCTTATGTTCAATGTGATCCGCATCGGCCTTAAGATGACCTGGGGCGTCCTTCGGATCCTCATGGGAGTCGGCCTGTTTGCCCTCTGCCCGGTGCTGTTTATCGCGGCGATGTTCCTGGGGATCTTCGGGCACGGGCTGGTCTTCTGGATCCTGCTGGTCTTCGCCCTGGGCTGGGGGTTCAGGCGCACGGTGTGACGCGGCGGGCGGCAGGCCCGGGGGAGAGAAGGCGGGAAGCCTTCTCTCCCCGAATCTGCCCCGCGTGAGGGAGACAGGAT
>CACYDL010000219.1 GCA_902773195.1 uncultured Lachnospiraceae bacterium | reverse complement strand
GATTCTCGACGAGACGGAGCGGGATCCGCTCACGGGTCTCTATAACCGCGGCTTTTTCTACAAGTACGTGGAACAGTACGACGAGCTTCACAGGGACGTGTCCATGGACGCGGTCTTTATTGATTTCAATCATTTTCATATGCTGAACGAGCGCTACGGGAAGGCCTGCGGAGACGAGGTGCTCCGCCTCATGGGAGAGAGGCTGAAAGAGCTCCTTCGTGAGACGGGCGGGCTGGCCTGCCGGCGCCAGGCGGATTCATTTCTGGCCTATATTCCTCACGGCAGAAACCATGACGATCTGTATCATTTTCTGCAGGAAGTATTCCTCAAAAATGATACCGTGACGGGACTTGCCCGCCTGCGCATGGGTGTCTACTCCGATGCCGACAGAAGCATCGATATTGAGCGGCGGTTTGACCGGGCGAAGATCGCCTCGGATTCCGTGCGCAACACATACATGAATTCGGTGGCTCTCTATGATAAGACCCTCCATGAGGAGGAGCTGTTCAACACGCAGATCATAGAGGATTTTCACGCGGCCATCCGTGACCGGCAGTTCCGCGTGCATTATCAGCCCAAATTCGACGTGCGCCCCGACAGACCTTATCTTGTGAGCGCGGAGGCGCTGGTCCGCTGGGAACACCCGACCCTGGGATCTGTCAGTCCCGGAAGGTTCATTTCCCTGTTTGAAAAAAACGGGATGATCTGGGAACTCGACCGCTATGTCTGGAGAGAGGCGGCCCGCCAGGTCCGGGAGTGGAAGGACCGGTTCGGCTTCACTGTGCCCGTGTCCGTCAATATCTCCCGTGTCGACATATACGATCCCGGTCTTGTGGAAGTGCTGACCGAAATCCTGGAGGAATTCGGCCTCACGCCCGACGATTTTTATATTGAGATAACGGAGTCGGCCTATACCAATGACGCCGAGCTCATCATCCGGACCGTGACAAAAGTGCGGGAGCTGGGTTTCCGTGTGGAAATGGACGATTTCGGCACGGGCTATTCTTCTCTCGGTATGATCTCCAGCCTTCCCATCGACGCCCTGAAGCTCGATATGATGTTCGTCCGGAACGCCTTCGGCGGAAAGAAGGACGTGAAAATGCTCGAGCTTGTGATCGATATCGCTGACTATCTCGGCGTTCCCGTTATCGCGGAGGGCGTGGAGACAGAGGAGCAGCTGATCGGTCTTCGCACGATGGGCGTGGATGTCGTGCAGGGCTATTATTTCGGGAAGCCGGTTCCGGCTGCCGACTTCGAGAAGTTCATTCTTGCGCGCATGGAGGACAGGGAAGCGGACAGGATGGATTCTCTCTGGGAGGGGAAGAAGGTGCGCTTCACCTCCGACGGAAAAGATTACTTCAAGACCGTGAGCAATATCACCTATACGAGAATTGCCCAGGCGCTCACGCACGACTATTTCACGGTCTTTTATATTAATACCGACGACAATCACTATATGGAATACATGGTGAGAGGACCGGGACACAGATTCAAGCTTGTGACCGCGGGGGATGATTTCTTCAGCGAGGCGCAGAAAAGGACGCGCGAGATCGTCCGGAAAGAGGACAGGAGGCGCGTATCTTCCGCTCTTCTGAAGGAGAATCTGATCAGAGAAACAGCGGAGGGTCAGACCTTCACCATGACCTACGGGCGCCTGGTGGACGGAAAGATGCTCTATGTCAATCTGAAGGGCCAGCGCCTCATGGACGACCCCTCCTACACCGTCATCGGTGTCAGCAACGTGGACGCGCAGATGCGCCGCGAGGAGGAGAGAAGGATGGAGCTCGACTCCGCGCGGGCGGCCGTGAACCGCGACGCCCTCACCGGCGTGAAGAGCAAGCACGCCTATGTGGAGACGACAAAGGAGATCAACGGAAAGATTCTTTCCGGCAAGGAAACCGAATTCGCCGTCGCGGTATGCGATATCAACGGCCTGAAGCACGTCAACGACACCTGCGGCCATCAGGCGGGCGACGAATTCATCAGGAAGGCCTGCATGGAGATCTGCGATATCTTCAAGCACAGCCCCGTGTTCCGCATCGGGGGTGACGAGTTCGCGGCCATTCTTCGCGGCCAGGATTATCAGAACCGCGCGGCGCTCATCGAGAGGCTCGCTCTCGAAAATGCCCGCAGCCTCGGAGAGGGCGGCGTCATCGTCGCCTGCGGCATGTCGGAATACCGGATGGGTGCCGACGCGGATTTCGGCGCGGTGTTTGACCGCGCGGACGCCGCCATGTATGAGAACAAGACGATGCTTAAGTCACGAGGCGCCGCGGACCGGTGATGCCGCGCCGGAAAAGGTGCCGCAATATGCATGGCCCCGGCAGCTCCTTGGAATTTCGGAAAAGAAGGAGAAAAGAAAAGAGCGCCAGGGGAGGCGCTCTTTTCATTCGGGAGCGCTTAAGGGGGAGCAGCTCCCTTTATATGGGGAAAAAGTGTTACGCTATATCATGTGCCGCTCTTACGCAGCTTCCTTGCATATTGTATCACACATTATTCACAATGTCTAAAGAAAGTTGTAATTTGCTTCATGTTCATAAAAGATATGACTCATGCAGGCCGAAGCATGCGCCTGAGATAAAAGAATGAGGGAGGACGAAAGGTCATGTTTGGTAAGAAGGACGGAAACATTCCGGAGACTGACAAGGAGCTAGAACGCCTCAAGAACCTCGGAATTATAGAGAACCGGTTTCTCTCCGGTTTATACGGAGACCTGTACGGAACGGACGGACCGGCTCCTGCGGGCGCGGACGACGGAAGCGGGGACGGGACTGCCGTCGGCCCCGTTATAAATGAGGAAGTGCCGGGAACGGGAACGGATCAGGGATTGGACTTGCAGGGCGGAGCTGTATCCGGGACAGAAGAATCCGGGACGGCGGAATCCGGGACGGTTGAATCCGGGGCATCCGATT
>CACYDL010000218.1 GCA_902773195.1 uncultured Lachnospiraceae bacterium | reverse complement strand
GGTTCCAGCGTCTTGTCTGATGTCCGAAATGGACGCCTGCTTCAAGCAGCTGCTTCATGGAAATAACACTCATTTTGCTTCTCCTTTTTCTGGTTTTTTCTTCCATATGCTTCCTGACGGCCGACCGCCTCTGGCGGCACCGGAGCCGGCATCCACATATGTGCTTTTTCGCAACTTTGATATTCTATCACGCGCGCCTGTGTCCGTCAACACCTTGATGCGGGTTTTCCGCGGCCCGGAGGCGTTTTTTGGCGGCTGCGGCGCAGTTCTCCCGCCGCCTCCCGGCAGGGGGCCTCTCGGCGGTTCACACGACGTTTACGGGGTCCTTCTGCAGGAAGAGCCTCCTCAGCAGATACACGATCATGGCGATGCCCCCGAGGATGTACAGGAGCCAGAGCGGCAGCGGGATATCCCCCAGGAAATACGAGACGAGGACCGTCATCACGTTGTTGGCGATATGGGCCGCGATGGGCGCCCGGAGGGTCCCGTAGTGCTCGTACAGCAGGGCCAGCATGATGCCGAAGGCTCCGGCGAACAGTCCCTGGGTGAGGTTGCCGTGGGCGATGCCGAAGATCACCGCGCTGAGGATCACGCCCCACCACATGCCGACGTAGTCCCTCAGCCGCCGGAAAAGGATGCCGCGGAACAGGTACTCCTCCATGACGGGACCGACGATTCCCACCGCCAGGATCTGGAGCAGAAGCCCCGGGGAGGCGATCATCTCCTCCACCTCCTGGAAGGCGGTGTCGCCGCGGGAAAAGAAGGACACGACCAGCTCCAGAGGGCCGCTCACCAGCACGGCGGCGGCCGCGCAGAACAGGGCGGATTTCACCGTAAACCCGATCCGCGCCGGAATCCGGAAGGCCCCGGCCCCGTAGAATCTCCTCATCTCCTCATCCCGCCGGTGCATCGTGACGAACAGCGGCAGAAGCGCCGCGTCGGCGATCAGCGTGACGAGCACCGCGTACCGGACGACGACGTCGGACCCGGTGAGGCCGCCCTTCCCGCGGGACAGCGCCATGATCACGACGGCGCACACATAGGACAGCGCCGTGGAGCCCGCGAAATCCACCAGCAGGGGATAGAGGCATCTCCAGATCCGGAAAAACGGCGATCCGTCGCAGGCCAGAGCGGCCCCGGTCCTCCTCAGGTCGACGACGCTTCCGTCGCTCTCCCGCAGCTTCATGTACGGGACGAGGCCGGCCGCTTTTCCGCCGTCCCGGGCCTGTCCGATCAGGACGTTTCTCACCTCATAGGCCGAATCGCAGATGACGTCCGGCCAGACCGCCTCGAGCTCCTCCCTCGGGCCGTAGCCGTAGGTCACCCCGACGGAGCCGATGCCCGTCTGTTTCGCGCCGACGATATCATATTCCCGGTCCCCGACGATGACGGCCTCCTCTCCGCGGTACGTCATGCCCAGCCGGTCCAGGCAGGTCCGGATCAGCTCGGATTTCTCCGACCGGCCCCCGTCCAGCTCGCTCCCGCAGACCAGGTCGAAATACGGGAGCAGATCGAAGTGCTCCAGTATCTGCCGGCAGTAAACCTCAGGCTTCGAGGAGGTGAGGGCGACGGTGAAATGCTCCTGCTTCAGGGCCTTCAGCAGCTCCCTCACGCCCTCGTAGACGCTGTTCTCAAACATTCCCTTCTCGGTGTAGCGTTCCCGGTAGAGCCGGATCGCTTCCTCCGCCTGCTCCCGGCTGAGGCCGGCGTAGCTCATGAACTTCTCCCGGAGCGGCGGACCCACAAAGGACCGGAGCTCCTCCGGATCGTCGACCACGATGCCGAAGCCCTTCTCCAGGGCGTACTGAACGCTTCTCGTGATGCCCTCTCCGGAATCCGTGAGGGTGCCGTCCAGATCAAAAAGTACCGTATTCCACATTTCAGCTTCCTTCTGTTGATTCCGGCTCCGCGAAGTAGGCGTTTACCGCGCCTGCCAGTCCCTCCGCGACCGCCTTCTGCCCTTCCGGGCTTCCGAGGTATCTGTCCTCCTCGGGGTTGCTCATATAGCCCATCTCGATGATCGAGACCGGCATCTGCGCCCAGTTGATTCCCGTCATGTCGTCCCCGGGAATGACGCCGAGATTTCTCTGGCCTGTCGACGAGGTCTGACAGGCGCACAGAAGAGACGCCAGCTTCTGGCTTCCGGCGATGACGTCCTGCGGGAGATACGGGTTGGAGGACGAGGGCTGATAGGCCACGACCCCGCTGGCGCCGCTGTCGGAGGAGCCGTTGCAGTGAAGTCTGATAAACAGCTCCGCCCCGGCGGATGCCGCGAGCTGCGCCCTCTCGGCGTTGCTGATATTGACGTCGTTGGACTCCCTCGTCATGACGACGCGGTATCCCTCCGACTTCAGAATATCCCGCAGCAGAAGACCGATCTCCAGGTTGATCTCGTACTCCGTATTCCCGGTGGCGACGCCCTGCGTCCCCGACGTCAGCTTCGCCTTCATGACGGAGGAGCCGGGCGCGTTGGGCTCGGTGTCCGTCATCTCGTGGTCCTGATGGCCGGGATCGATGCAGATGACGTGTCCCCGCCCGAGATGCTGCGCGGCGTAATGTCCCACATGGGGAACGGCGGCGGCAATCACCTCCGCCAGGGCCTCCGCCGAGAGAACCTGCTCAGGGTCCGGCTCCGGCTCCGACGGGACCTCTGCCACCTCCTCGATTTCAAAGGGCGATCCGGCGCTTTCCGCCTCCGAATCGGCCGTCTCCGGCTCCGACAGGGCGGCCGGAACGGGAGTTCCTCCTCCGCCCGGCTTCAGGACCCATGCCCCAAGAAATACGCCGAAGGCGACGCAGGCCGCGGCGGCCGCCGCCAGGATCGCCGGATGAAGGCCGGATTTTCTTCTGACGGGATCCGTTTCATGCTGTTGTTCTTCCATCCAAAGCACTCCTTCCGACATTCTCACATGTGCTCCGGAGCCGAGAAGCCCAGCAGGCCGATGCACTTAAGAGCGACGTCCCGGGTGAGCCCAAGGAGCGCCAGATAGGATCTTCTCCTCGGCGTCTCCTCTTCTCCCAGGATCTTCGTCTCATGGTAGAAGCGGTTGAAGTCATTCGACAGCTGATAGATGTACGCGCAGAGCCTGTGCGGCGCCAGCTCGGCGCAGGCCTCGCCCACCGCCGCTCCGAAATCCGCCAGGTCCCGCATGAGGGCCTTCTCCTCGGCGCTTCCCGCCGGCAGCAGGGCGCTGCCCTTCGCTCCCGCGAGATCCTCCCCGGACGCCTTCTCCAGAATCGAGCTGATCCTGACGATGGTGTAGAGAATATAGGGGCCGGTGTTTCCCTCGAAGGACGTGAATTTCTCCACGTCGAACACATAATCCTTGGCGGCCTGATTCGAGAGATCGCCGTATTTGATCGCGGCGAGGGCCACCTTCTCGGCGGTGCTTTCGGCGTCCTCCTCGCGGACGTTGCGGTTGTCCCGGATCTTCGCGGTCATCTCGCCCCTGATCTCATTCAGCAGACTCTCCAGCCGCATCACGCCGCCGTCCCTGGTCTTGAAGGGCTTTCCGTCCTTGCCGTTCATGGTGCCGAAGCCCACGTGGACAAGCTCCGTGCTCTCCCGGGCGATCCCCGCCTTTCTGGCGGTGCGGAACACCTGGACGAAATGCATGCTCTGCCGCTTGTCGACGACGTAGATGATCCTGTCGGGAGCGAAAAGCTTCTCGCGCTCATAGATTGTCGCGAGATCCGTGGTGCTGTAGAGGGAAGCCCCGTCCGATTTGAGGACGATGCAGGGAGGAATCTCCTTCTTGTCCGCGGGCTCCGTCACGTCGACCACGAGAGCCCCCTGATCGTAGGAAGCGATCCCGTCCGCCTTCATCTTTTCGATCATCTCCGGGATATAGGGCTGGACGTCGGACTCCGATTTCCAGAGGTCAAAGTGCACGTCGAGCCGCTCGTAGTTCCTCCGGAGGTCCTCCACGGACACCTCGAGGATCCTGCTCCAGAGTGCGCGGTAGCCGGGATGGCCCGACTGAAGCATCTGGGTGGCGGCGAGGGCTTCCCTGCGGAACGCCTCGTCCTCCTTCGACCTGGCGGAGGCGGCAGGATAGATTTCCTCCAGCTCGCTGATGGTGAAGGGCGCCTTCTCCGGCCAGACGGTCTCCGGGTCGTCGCTGAAATACGGAAGCTCCGGATTCCGGCGCTTCAGCTCGGCGATGATCAGCCCCATCTGAAGGCCCCAGTCGCCCAGGTGGACGTCTCCCAGCACCTCGTGGCCGCAGGCCCGGAGGATCCGCTTGATGCTCTCGCCGATGACGGCCGCCCGCAGATGTCCGACGTGAAGCGGCTTCGCGACGTTCGGTCCGCCGTAATCCACGATAATTTTTTCCTTTCTCTCCGCGGGGTTGATCCCGAGATTTTCGTCGGCGGCCATTTCCTTCAGGTAGCCCGCCAGGTAGTCCTCCCTCACGTTGAGATTGATAAAGCCGGGCTTCACCCAGGAGACAGTGAAGGGCAGGTTCTCTTCCTTCTCCAGAATTCCGCAGACCTCCTCCGCGACGAGGAACGGGGCCTTGTGATATCTCTTCGCCCCGGCCATGGCGCCGTTGCACTGGAATTCGCACAGGTCCGGTCTGTCGGACACCGTGACTCTCCCGAGATCCGCGTCGTATCCCGCCTTCACAAAGGCTTCCGACAGGCGCTCCGACAGGCATTCAGTCAGTTTTTTCATAATGTCAATCCTCTTCAGACAAAAAACAGGATGCGGGACGGTTCATCCCGCATCGCAGGATACAGTTTCAGGCGGAAGGCCGGCTCCCTCAAGGAGACGGATCCGCCGCAGGTACACCTCGTCCGCTCCGGCGCTCGGCCGGGCCGCGGTGCCGCTCTTCCCGCGCTCAGCCGGGCTGCAGCGCCTCCTCCAGCTTCAGGCCGTCCACCAGCTCCACGCCCAGACGGGCGGCGGCGTCGGCAGTCTCCCCGGAGACGGGAAGTCCCGTCTCCTTGACGAGAATCTTCCTCACGGGGTCGTCGAACAGACGCCCGGCGTCGAAGCAGAACCGGATGATCTCCTCGGCTCCTCCCGTCTCGCTGAAGGTTCCCAGCACCACCGGAAGGCAGGCGCGTATGCCGGCCACATAGCGGTAGTCCATCAGCATCAGGTCGTGGTAGGCCGCGGACTGATCGTATTCCCGGATCAGGGCGGTCCGGAGGAAAAGGTTCAGAAGCGGCGTGCGGTCGATCCGGATCAGCAGCTGGGAGACGATGGGCTCCCCGCAGACCAGATTGACAATGCCGTTCTGCCGCACATATTTCTCCAGGATGCCCCTCTCGACCAGCTCCTCGAAGGTCTCGTCCCGGATCGGAAGGGCGGACGCATCGATGAGATACTCCCGCTTTCCCGGCGCCATTCCGACGGCCGTCTTCCTGAGCTTCTCGGCAAATCCCTTCCAGTACCCGGGCCGGTCGTAATAGACCTTGCTCATGGACCGGATCAGCCGGACCGAGAACTTGTCCAGATCCTTCCGGTAGAGAATGTCCTCCGCCTCGTCGGGAAGCGCGTCGAAGGGCGTTCCGCTGCGTAAGAACCGGAATTCCGCGGCGGTGAGGGTCGGGAACCTCAGCCGCTTCATGAAATCGGCGTTCTTCTGCGGATAGAAGATTCCCTCCTCGATCCTGTAATCCAGCACCGCGGTCAGCAGAGAGGGATGCGCGCGGAGAACGCTGCCCAGAGCCATCGCCTGGTCCGCGTCGGCGTCGCTGATGTCGACCACCGGCCGCGAATCCGCGTATTTCTCCAGCAGCTCCTCCAGCCGTCTCTCGATGTCCGGCTCCATGTTCCGCTCCAGCCTGACCGGATCCGTCAGAACGGTCTGAAGCCTGCGGTGGTAGAAGAAGTAGTTGTACCTGCTCCGCATCGTTTCAGACAGGAAGTTCCCGTACCCGACGGGAACCAGAAGCTCCGGTTCAAGCGCGATTCCGGATGCGACATTGCAGACCGGACGGGAACTCATGAACTTGATCAGTACCCTTGTCAGAGTCATGCCTCGGCACCTTCGTTTCTGTAGTTGTCAGGCAGCTCCTCTCCCCACGGCGTCCCGTCGAGATTGTAAGGAGTCGACTGATAGACATAATAATTCAGCCAGTTGGTGTACAGGTTGTTGGCCGTCGCCCTCCAGGTGAGGAGGGGCGCCTTCCCCGGGTCGTCGTCCGGGAAGTAGTTTTTGGGGATCGCCGTATCAAGGCCCTTCTTCCGGTCGCGCAGGAACTCGCGCTTCAGCTGGTTGCGCCCGTACTCCGGGTGTCCCATGATGAACACCTTCCTGCCGTTCTGGGCCATCGAGATCGACACCCCCGCCTCGTCGGACTGGGCCAGTACCGTCAGCTGGCTGCAGTCGGCGATATCCTGCACGGACACCTCGGTGTAGCGGGAGTGAGGCATCAGGAAGCAGTCGTCGAAGCCCCTGACGAGCGGCGTCTTCCGGTTGTAGACCCTGTGGCTGAAAATGCCGAAAAGCTTCTCTCCCAGCATCCTCTTCGGCAGATCGTAGAAGTAGTACATCGCCGCCTGGGCCGCCCAGCACAGAAAGATCGTGGACGTGACGTGGGTCTCGCTCCACTGGAAGATCCTGGTCAGCTCGTCCCAGTAGTCGACCTCCTCGAATTCCATGAGCTCAACAGGCGCGCCCGTGATGATCAGGCCGTCGAACTTCCGGCGGATGAGCGTCTCGAAGGTCTCGTAAAAGGTGTCGAGATGGCTCTTGGAGGTGTGCCTCGATTCGTGGCTGGAAACCCGCATGAAGGTCACGTCGATCTGGAGGGGCGTGTTGGAAAGCTCCCTCAGGATCTGAAGCTCGGTGTCCTCCTTGATGGGCATGAGATTGAGAATACAGATCTGGATGGGACGGATATCCTGGTGTATGGCCCTGTTCTCGTCCATGACAAAGATGTTTTCCTTCTCGAGAATCTCTCTCACGGGAAGATCATTCGGCACTTTTACAGGCATTGGCTTTTCCTTTCACCTCGCGGGCTCGTCCCGCCTGATGTCATGTTTCCGGTTGTTTCTCCAGGGAGGCCAGGAACTCGTCCTCGGTTATCACGGGAATGCCCAGCTCCGCCGCCTTCCTGTTCTTGCCCGACGTCGACGACGGGTCGTTGTTGATCAGGGCGGTCGTCTTCTTCGAGACGGAACCGGTGACCTTTCCCCCGCGCTTCTCGATGAAGGAGGCGATCTCCGCCCGGTTCGCGAATCTTACGACGTCCCCGGTAATCACATAGGTCCTGCCCGCCAGCTCGGAGGACGCGTTCTCCGCGCTCTGCTCCGTCGTCAGGCCGTATTCCCGGAGCCTGTTCATCAGCTCCCTGTTTCTTTCGTTTCCGAACCACGTGACGATGCTGCGGGCGGTGATCTCACCGATATCGGGGACCTGGGTCAGCTCTTCGGCCGACGCCTCTCCCAGCTTCTCCAGGGAGCCGAAATGTCTCATCAGCGTCCTGGCCGAGGTGAGTCCGACGTTGGGGATCGCCAGGCCGGCGAGCAGCCGGGCGGGCTCGTTCCCCTTGGAGGCTTCGATCGCCGCGAGGAGCTTGTCCGTGTTCCTCTCCCGGCCGGTGATACCCTTCTCCACGAGTTCGTCCCTTTTCCGATGGAGAATATACAGATCCGATACGTCGGAGAGATAGTGCTCCGAGGCAAGCCTCCGGATCATCTCCTCCCCGAAGCCCCTGATATCCATCGCGCCGCGGCTCACGAAATTCATGAGATGACGTTCCAGCTGGGCGGGGCAGTCCGCCCCGGAGCACCGCATGTCGGCGGCGTCCTCCTCCCGCACGATGGGGGCGCCGCAGACCGGACAGCGGTCGGGCAGCCGGAAATCCTCCACCCCCGCGGGACGCTTCCCGGGAACGGAGCACCGGATCTTGGGAATGATTTCCCCCGATTTATAGACGACCACCGTGTCCCCGATGCCGATGTGCAGGCGGTCGATAAAGTCCTGGTTGTGAAGCGTCGCCCTCGACACCGTGGTCCCGCACAGTCTCACGGGATCGAACACGGCCGTCGGGTTTACCCGGCCCGTCATGCCGATGGAGATCTCGATGTCCCGGACGACGGTCTCCTTCTCCTCCGGCGGGTACTTGTAGGCGATATGCCCCGCACTGTATTTCGCGCCGGCGGGGAAGTCGGACCGGTAGGCGATCTGGTCGATCTTCACCACCGCTCCGTCGATGTCGTAGCCGAGCTCTCCCCGGCGTTCGCCGATGGAGTCGATCTCCGCGAGAATCTCCTCGTCCGTCCTCACGGTCTTTGCCGGCACCGTCTTCATGCCCAGACGGCTGCTCAGGAATCGGAGGCCTTCCGAGTGGGAGGTCATCAGCTTTCCGTCCTCCGCCCTCTGGATGTTGAAGACAAACAGGGAGAGGCCGCGCTTTCTCGTCTCCTCGGGGTCGAGGATTCTCAGCGTGCCGGCCGCGCAGTTTCTCGGGTTCGCGAAGAGCCTGCCGCCGCGCATCTCCTGTTCTTCGTTGACCCGCTCAAAATCCCGGAGGGTCATGTAGACCTCGCCCCTCACCTCGAGAGAGCCGGGATCCTCCGGCAGAACGCCGACGACGTCCGGAATGACGGCCGCGTTCACCGTCACATCCTCCCCGGTGTAACCGTCCCCTCTCGTCTCCGCGAGGACCATCTTTCCGCCCTCATAGCGGATGCTCATGGACAGCCCGTCGATTTTCTGCTCCACGGAAAAAAGCGCGTCAGGATGAACCTCACGCACCGAGTGAACCCAGGTCAGGACGTCGTCCTTGCTGAAGACGTCCTGTATGGAGAGCATGGGAACATCATGTCCGACGGTGACGCCGGATTTTCTTTTGACGGGCGCGCCCACCGTCTGGGTCGGCGATCCCTCCTCCCTCCAGTCGGGATGCTCCGCCTCCGCCTGCTTCAGCGACTGCATCAGCCTGTCGTATTCGTAATCGCTCACCTCCGGGGAAGCGTTTTCATACGCCTCGTTGTAACGCCTCACCAGAAGAACGCGTTCTTCGTATTCTTTCTTTGTCATGACTGTCCCTGCCGGCCGCGCCCGCTCTGCCGCGGACGGTTCCTGCCGCTGTTTCTTTTTGCGCTCCCGAACCGGCTCTTGCCGCCGGAACCCATCTGAGTCCGGAGAGAGCCCTTCCCGCCGGATCCCGCCCGGGTCCGGGGGAATGATTTTCCGCTTCCGGTCTTTCCCCCGCCGGTCTGCCGGTCTCCCGCCGCGGTCTGACCGGTCCGCGAAGGCCGCTCCTCCCGCGGCCTCTCCGCGGCGGCCCTCTGAAGACCCGCGATCTCGTCCGGCGTCAGCTTTCTCGCGCTTCCCTCGCCGAGGTCCCCGAGCCGAAGATCCAGAATCCTCGTCCTCTGCAGCGACACGACGCTGCAGCCCAGGGCGCGGCACATGCGCCGGATCTGCCGGTTGAGTCCCTGTGTGAGAACGATCGAAAACGAACGGATCCCGGTCTGTCTGACCCGGCAGGGACGCGTCGTCACGAAGACGCCCCGGGGGTTCTTCCGCAGATGCTCGTCGTCGTCCAGAAGGATCTTCACGCCCCCGGCCATCGCCGCGATAAATTCCTCCGTCACGGGCCGGTCGATCACGCACCGGTACTCCTTCTCGTGAAAAGAGGAAGCCCTCATCATGCGGTTGATCAGATCCCCGTCGTTTGTCATGATCAGGAGCCCGGACGAATCCTTGTCGAGGCGCCCGGCGTAACTCACTCTCTGCGGCAGTCCCGCCGCGTCGATGACGTTCCCCTCGACGGAGCGGTCCGCCGTGCAGATGACGCCCCTGGGCTTGTGATAGGCGTAATATACCTTGTCCGTCTCCTTCTTGGGGAGATCCCTGCCGTCGATATAGACCGTGTCTCCGTGGAACACGCGCTCGCCGGCCTCCGCGCGGAGCCTGGGATTCAGGGGCTCGTCCTTCCTGGACTTTCTCCTGATCTCCACCCGGCCCTCGGCGATCAGCCGGTCCGCCTCTCTCCTCGAGCAGATCCCGGCGTCGCTGATGTATTTGTTGAGGCGTTTCCCCTCGTTCTCCATATCCGCATCCCCCTGCGGGAAGTCATGCCGTTCTGCCCGGAAAGAACCGCAGGCGCCGCCAGCGGCGCATACGGTTCCCCCTCAAGCCCCCGTCCCGCGGCGGGACGCCGCGGGATGGGAGACGCCCTCCTGCGATTGACACAGGGCGGGGATTCTCCTGCGCGCACATCCCGCGGCAGCAGCTCCCGCCCGTCATGAGTCGTTAATGAATCCAGCTGTGGCCGACGTATCCGTCGATGCCGTCGCCGATCACGTGATACCAGCCGGAAGAATCGTCTCCCAGAACCGTCACTTCCTCTCCGCCTGACAACTGTCCGATCACTTCATAGTCATAGCCGGGGCCGGAGCGGATGTTGACGTCGGCATCTGCGGTGCCTGTCCACTCTCTCGGCTCCTCTTCTTCTTCCTCTTCCTCTTCCTCGTCGGCGTACTCTTCGTCGGTATACTCCTCGTCGTCGGTGTACTCTTCGTCGTCGGCGTATTCCTCTTCGCCGCCGTCGTAGTCTTCTCCGTCGTTCCCGTCGTAGTCCTCGTCGTAGTTCTCCTCGCCGCCGTCGTAGTCCTCGTCCCCGTCGTCCGCGGAGTCATAGGTCTCGTCGTCGTAGGAGGCTTCGTCTCCGGCGTCTTCGCCCTCGCCGGCGTCCGCCGCGTCTTCCGCCTCACCGGTGTCTGCCGCGGCCGGCGCGGCCGCCGCACCCGGCGTCTCGGCCGCCGAATCGGCTTTCTTTCCCATCGACGCGCTGTACTCGCCGCTGACCTGCTTTACGAGATCCATCACGTCCTTATCTCCGGCCACGGCGTCGATATAGGCCGACGTCGCCTCGTCGAGATCGGAGAAAATGATCTTCTCGCTGCCGTCCTCCGTCTTCATGACGTAGGACTGGGAGACGCCGGGAAGAGGCTCCGCCCCCTCCTGGTTGGAATACTTATAGGTCGTGTAGACGACGTAGCTGTCCTCGGTCAGACCCGGCTTCGTATAGACCGCGATATCGGTGTAGGACTTTCTCTCCGAAGAGATCTCGGCGGCCTGCTCCTCGGGAAGGACGTCCACCAGCTTCCTGACGCCGGAGATGTCGTGCTTCTCCAAAGCCGCGTAATACTTCGTCATCAGCTCCGTGATCTCGGGCACGGCGTCAAGCTGAAGCTCGCCGTGGGTGGTGACGGCCGCCGCCTCGGGAAGCTCCGCCTGGGAAGCCGCCGGCAGGGCCGCCGCGGATGCCGTCCCGGCTTCCGCCGCCGTGGAGACGGCGATGCTGTCTGCCGCCGCGCTCACGACGCTGTCCATGCTCAAGGTGTCGGTGTCCTCGCTCCCCGTGATCTTCGCCGAGATGGCCTTCACGCCGAAGAACAGCGCGACAAGAACCGCGAGCACGCCAAGAACCAGCAGAATATAGCGCAGATTATCCGATAACCATTCCCTGAAATTATTCATGTAAGATACCTCCCCTTGTACCCTTACAAACCCCTGATACTTACTGCATAGTACACTATTTAAAAACCGGTGTCAATTTTCCTTGACCAAAAAGGGGTCCCGTCCCCCGGCACGTAAGGTGCGGGAAACGGGACCTCCGTTTCTGTTTCATGCGAACCTCCGCCTGCCGGCGGCAGGACTGTTTTACCGTTTTCCGGAAACCTTGTCTTCGACGATGAGAGCCGTGACGGCGTCGCCTGTGACGTTGGTAAAGGTACGGCCCATATCGAGGATCCTGTCGATGCCGGCGATCAGCGCCACGCCTTCAATCGGAAGGCCGACAGAGCTGAGGACCGTGCTGAGGACCACGACGCCCGCGCCGGGAACGCCCGCGGCTCCGATCGAAGCGGCGGTGCCGGTGAGGACCACGACGGCCTGCATCGGAAGGGAGAGGTGAAGGCCGAAGGCCTGGGCGACGAACAGGGATACAATACCCTGATAGATGGCGTTGCCGTCCATGTTGATGGTCGCGCCGAGCGGAAGAACAAAGCCGGACACTTCCTTGGAAACATGGAGCTTATCCTGCATTCTTTCCATAGAAACAGGGAGCGCGGCCGCGGAGCTGCAGGAGATAAAGGCCAGCAGCTGGGCGGGAGCCATCGCCGAGATGAACTCCTTCACGGAGACCCTGGTCTGGGTCTTCAGCAGTCCGCCGTAGATGACCACGTTCTGGATCACGACGCCGAGATAGAACACAAGGATCACCTTGATCAGCGGAAGAATCACGGAGAGGCCGTTCTGAGCCACGGTCGGGATCATCAGTCCGAGGACGCCGAGGGGCGTGAGCACCATGATCCATCTCGTGATCGTGATCATGATCTGGAACACATCCTCGACCACCTTCTTGAACGACGAGCCGTATCCGCTTTCGGAGGTCCGGACCACCGCCACGCCCACGATCAGGGAGATGAAGATGATCTGGAGCATATTGGCGTCGAGAAGCGCCTGAAGGATGTTGCTCGGGAAGATCCCGGTGATCGTCGCGAGGACGCTGGGCATCTCCTTCCCCTCATAGGCCAGATCGGCGACCGACATACCGACGCCGGGCTTGAAGATGTTGGAAAGGATCAGGCCGATGACGACCGCGACGGCGGTGGTGCAGAGGAATGTCACGACCGTCCAGATACCCATTTTGCCGATCTTGCGCACGCTGTCGACGTTGGCGATGCCGAGAACCAGCGACGAGAAGACCAGCGGAACCATGATCATCTTGATCAGGTTGATGTAGATATCGCCCAGCGGCTTGAACATCAGCGCGATATCCTGATGATTCTCAAGCAGCAGACCGACCACGACACTGATCACGAACGCCGCGAAGACCAGTATCGTCTGGATTTTTGCCGACTCCGTCTTTTTCATAATAACCTCCTGAATGGTGAAAAGATGCCGGGGCGCCGCGGCCCCGATGATGGTATGTTCCGGCCGCGTCCGTTTCTGTCGGGTTCTCCGATCCGTCCGCGCCGGCTGCCTCCCCTGATGCCGAAGTCTGATGCAAAAACCTTAGGAGGGCGTATATGAATTATTTTCCTCCCTCATCGAAAAATAATTACCGATAGAAAAGATGCTTAAGATCCGCGCCTGGACGTCTCAGTCCACGACGACACGGATGTGCTCCCTGACGGAGGCGATATCCTTCTCCAGCTCCTCCGCCGTGTCGAAGCCGAGAATGATGACGCCGACGACGTTGCCGCTGTTGTAGTACTCCTGAATGGATTCGCCGGCCGTTCGGTGGATATATTTCCCGATCACCTTCGGCGCCATGTAGTCGTCTATGACGACGTCCCGGAAAACGCCTGCCTTCTCGCTGCCGAGAATGTACTGCCAGGCGGGCCTTCTCCTGTATTCGGAGGGAACGTCGACCGGTTCGCCCATCGCGATCCGGATCAGGCACTCGACCTCGTCGATGCCGGACACCGCCTGCATCGCCTGGGGAACGTAGTTGCCTCCGCATCGGGGCCCGATCTCGATGATGAAGACTCTGCCGTCCTCCTTGATCCGGACCTCGATATTGACCCCGCCGCTGACGAAGCCGCTCTTTCTGATCGCGGTCCTGACCTCCTCCAGGGCGTTGTTGTAATACGCTTCGGGGACCATCGCCGGGTAGGCGGTGCCGATCGGCGCCGAGTGATAGAATCTCTGGTCGCCGAGCTCGCAGAACACCAGCTCTCCGTCAATCACGATGCCGTCGCCGTGGAGCTGGCAGTAGGGCGTGGAGATGAACTCCTCGACGATCACCCTGCCGCATCTCGTGTACCGGAAGGCGTCCGCCAGGGCGTTCCTGTACTCTTCTTCGGAAGAAAGGACCTCGACACCCTTGCTTCCGGAGGAATCGACGGGCTTCATGACGCAGGGATAGCTCACCTCTCCGATCTTCTCCAGCGCCTCTTCCGCGCTGGAAAAGCTGAAGCACCACGGGCAGTTGAGTCCCGCTTCGCGAAGGAACTTCCTGAAAAGATCCTTTTCGCTCAGCATCCGGGTCGCCTCAAAGGATCCGCCGGCCAGCCCGAGCTGGTCGGCCGCATAGGCGGCCGCCTGCGCGGAAGGATCCGACGCGTAGGCGATCACTCCGTCCACTTCTTTTTCGCGGGCCACCTTCAGCACGCCTTCCCTGTCCGTCGTGCTCACGTTGACGTATTCGTCCGACAGGGCGTGTCCGGGATTGCCGGGAAGGTAGTCGCAGGTGATGACGTAGTAGCCCATCTCCTTCGCCTTCCGGATCGCCGGGATCTGTGAGTAAGCTCCGCCGAGCATCAGTATCTTCTTCATATCAGTTCCTGAACGCCGGACATGCCGGCTTCAGACTCCTTTCCGCATGAAATGAAACGGCCCGAAGGAGCCGCACACAAACATTCCGGTTCAACATTATAAAATCAACCGTTCAAAATATCAACATCAAGTTCAATTTCCCCCGGGGGAGACGCCCCGGGCGGCGCATAAAAAGGCCGGCGCCCTTTTTATGCGCCAGCCCTGTTCATCCCGGATTCTCCGGCGTCAGGCCTCTTCTTCCGCCGGTCTCACAAAGACCACGTCGTCATCCTCTGTGTCCCATCTGACCCAGGTGATGCTGTCGACGGTCTCCCCGTCTGAGGAGTCCACGATCAGGCATCCGTATTCCACGTCTCCGCCGGTTCCTTCCGCCGGTTCGGCGGCAGAAGCCGCTTCCTCTGCCTGGCCGGCGCCGCTGTCGGCCGCTTCCTCCGCCGGCCCCTCCGCTTCCGGATTGCCGTCAAGATAGACGAGCTTTTCTTCCAGCGCGTCGTAGTACGCCGTCATCGTGTAATACGCCGGTTCGCCTTCCTCCCCGGTCCATACGGCCGTCGCGCTGAGGCCGCCGTCTCCGGCCAGGCCGAACGTCAGCGTCGTCTCCTGCTCCGTCCCTTCGCCGGATACCCACAGGCCCTCAAGGGCGGGAAGCAGGTCCTCTCCGCTCGTCGGGTAGGCGTATCCGCCGCCGACAGACTCCGTGATTTTTTCATCCTCGACCTTCAGTTCGAAGGTCATGTAGGACGACACGATGGAACCGTTCGTATAATTGAGCCGCACGGTTCCGACCCCGTCCCTGATGCCCCGGAAGCTTCCCACATAGAGGTATCCTTCCTCCATGTCCGTGTCGGTGATGAGCTCCACGCAGGAGTCCTCGTCCGGTCCGAACCGGTCGTACTCCCAGGAGTATCCTTTCCTCTCCTCACCGTTGTCTTTGATCCGGATCGTCAGGAGGCCGTTCTCAATCTCCGTCTCGACGGACGCCGCCTCGCTGCCGTCCACCTCCATGCGGAGCACGTTCTCTGCCTGGGAGTCTGCCCCGGAGGCACAGACGGGTACGGAAAGAATCACGGCGGCAGCCGCTGCCAGAAATACCTTAACCATGTTTTCTCCTTTCTTCTCCGGCTCATCGGGTCCGGAGACGGGAATTGTCTCAACGGCGGGATTTCCGCCGGATTCCCGGGTTCATCTTATCACCGGCCCTCCGGCGTGTCAATCCGGCACAAGCGGCGTCCGCGGGTCGGCGGACAGGCGCAAAGCGGGCAGGGATTTTCCCGTTTCAGCGGCAGGCCGGCCCCCGCCCTCCGTCCCAGGATACCGTTCCGGGCGTTTCCGTGGCGTTTTTGTCTCGTGTCAAAATAGTCCTTGCCCAATATCCGGTTCTCTGCTATAATACCATTTGCTGATTTATGCGTCTGTAGCTCAGTGGATAGAGCACCGGATTCCGGTTCCGGGTGCGCGGGTTCGACTCCTGTCAGACGCGCTATCATGGCAAAAAAGCGTCCGGTTTTTCCGGACGCTTTTTTTGTAGCGTGAAAGCGGAGCCGGCGGGCAGATGCTCCGCCGACCGCGCTTTTGGTTCTCTTCCGGGCGTCTCCGGCATGCTTTCCTCTCCTCCGCCGGTCCTTACGTCCGTTCCTCCCTGCGCCGCGCCCTTATGATCAGGAAGGCGGCGTCAAAGAGAAGGATCAGGCCGATCAGCCGGAAGAGGAAGACGCCGCTTCCTCCGGTGACCAGGATCAGATCGGCGTGATCGCGGACCCGTATCGTCTTCCCTCCGTCCACCGTTCCGTCCTTCACCTCGGCGGCGATGACGTCCTTCAGAAGGCTCCGTCCTCCGGCCGTCTTCGTCTCCTTGAGATACCAGGTGCCGTCCGCGACGCCGGAGAAGACGGCCAGGCCGTCCCTGCCGGTCACGAGGGAGCGCTCTTCGGCGGTGCATTCCCTGTCCCGGAAGAGCGCGAACGTCACTCCCTCCAGCGGCCGGTCTGTCTCGCCGTCGAGCTTCAGTATCCGGATCTCGCCCGTATATACCTCCGGGTCCTCCGGATTCTCCGTCTCTCCCTCCGTGCCGTACTGCGTATAGTGAAGAACCGCGTGATTCGGGATTCTCTCCGCCGCCGCGGTGCCTTCCCGGATCGCGGTGTCGTAGCGCACCGTCACCGCGTCCTCCTTTCCTCCCGCGGCCTCGAGCTTCTCCTTTCCGCTCCCGGTAAATTCGATCTGAAGGGTCTGCATTCCCTCCGCCTCGCTGAAGGTCACGGTGAATTCCTCCGCCGCCAGAGGGACGCCGTCCACGGTCACCCTCACGTTTTCCCTGTACTCGAGCCGGCTGTCGATCACGTCGGTAAAGCCGTACCGGCTCTGCCGGGACCCTCCCGCGCGGAATCCCGCCGGCACGTCCGCGTGGATCGTCCACGGAAATGTCTCCCTCTGGACGAAGGACGCCAGCATCACCTCTTCCTCCGCCACCGTCTTGCGGATGGCCGGCGGGATCACGGGCTCCTCCGACCGGATCACCAGCGGGTTGTCTTTCCAGTTGTCGGCGCTGATCTCAAATTTTCTGCCGGTCCGCATGGTCTCATCCGTGCCGAAGCCGGCGGGCGTTATGTCCTCGCGCAGATAGTAGACGCCCGGCTCCAGCTCCGCGGTCCCGGAGGCGCCGTCCTTTCCCGTCACGAGCGTGACCGCCGCGCCGTTCCCGTCTTCGTACGGGGAGGCGCAGCCGCTGTCC
>CACYDL010000217.1 GCA_902773195.1 uncultured Lachnospiraceae bacterium | reverse complement strand
GCGCGGCGGCCTGCTGGGTCAGCTTCGTCTTTTCCTCCGTGGTCATGGTCGCGAATATTTTCCTCAGGGCCAAATTCCCGGCTCTTCTGCAGTCGCCGATCAACTGCGGTGCCTTCTGCATGATCGCGGGCCTCATCATCGTGCCCGTTGTCTCCCTCTTCACCGGGAAGCCGGACAGGGCCCTCGTGGACGACGCGTTCTCCAGCTATGACGAGAAGGTGCTCGTGCGCAAGAGCCAGTCGCTCTCGGAGGATTACGAGTGATGATCGCGGATTTCCACACCCATACGTTTCCCGACTGCATCGCGGAGAAGGCCATCCGCCGTCTCTCGGCGGCATCCCACACGGTTCCGTTCTCGGACGGAACCTGTGCGGGACTTTTTTCGTCCATGAAGCGGAGCGGCGTGGATCTCTCCGTCATTCTCCCCGTCGCCACCGCCCCCGGGCAGGTGAACCATATCAACGACTCCGCCGCGGAGATCAACCGGAGATGGGGCGGCAGGCCGGGGCTCGTTTCCCTGGGAGCGATCCATCCCGACTGCGGCACCTGGCGGGCCTCCCTGCAGAAGATACACGATCTGGGGCTCAAGGGAGTCAAGATCCATCCGGTGTACCAGAACGCCGATCTGGACGACGTCCGGTATCTCAGAATCATGGACCGCTGCGCGGAGCTCGGCCTCATGGTCGTGACCCACGCTGGCCTGGACATCGGCTATTCTCCGGACGTCGTCCGGTGCTCGCCCGCCATGGCGGCCCATGTGCTGTCCCTGATCCCCGGTCTGACGCTGGTGATGGCGCACATGGGAGGGTGGAAGTGCTGGGAGGAGGCCGCCTCGGTCCTGTCCGGGACCTCCGCCTATGTCGACACGGCGTTCTCCACGGGCTGCTACCATCCCCTGGACGACGGCTTCTGGAAGGAAGAGGACACCCGGATGCTGGACGGGGAGCGGTTCATGAAGATGATCGCCGCCTTCGGCGCGGACAGGGTTCTCTTCGGGACCGACAGTCCCTGGAGCAGCCAGGAGGAATCCCTTTCCTTCCTCATGGCGCTTCCCCTCGGGGAGGAGGACAGAAGAAAGATCCTTTATGAAAACGCGGCGAAGCTGCTGGGACTATCGGAGGACGGGAGCGCCGGAGGCGCATGACCGTCCGGGTCAAGGCGTCCGAAAGGACGGGAGCGCCGGAGGCGCATGACCGTCCGGACCAAGGTGCCCGAAAGGACGGGAGGAACCGGAAAAACCGCCGCGGGACAAAAACGGAACACAGAAGGCTCAGAAAAAGAGGCTGAGAAGCGGGGATCAATTCCCGTCTCTCAGCCTCTTCTTTGTCTGCAGTGATAGGACAAAAAGAGCTGGTCTCCAAGTCCGCAATTCGCGTGCCCGCCGGCAGCCGCATCCGGCCGCTGCGGCGCAGGTCACATTTCGGAGATGTTGTCCTGGTCCGCCAGCGTAAAGCCGGCGTTCTTCAGGGCGGCCTCCGCCTTCGCCGTGTCCTCGACCCGGAGGATCATGTAGGCGTTGCCGCTGCCCTTGCCGGCGAGGGTGGAGTACATGTACTCGAGGTTGACGTCGGCGGCGGTCAGGGCGGAGAGAACCTTGTTCAGGCCTCCCACCACGTCCGGAATCATGACGGCGACCACCGGCGTGACGCTGGAGATGTAGGCGTTGTCCTTCAGGACCGTCGCGGTCTCATAGACGTCGTCCACGATCAGCCTGACGATGCCGAAGTCCTTGGTCTCGGCCAGCGAGAGGGCCCGCAGGTCGATGCCGGCCTGGGCGAGGACAGCGGTCATCGCGTCCAGCATGCCCGGCCTGTTCTCAAGAAATACAGAGATCTGCTTGATTGCCATGTTGCTTCTCCTTTCTTTCAGAAAATGAAGGGGTCAGATCTTCCGGTTGTCGATGACGCGGACGGCCTTGCCCTCCGAGCGGGTGATGGACTTGGGCGCCACGAGGGTCACCTTCGCCCGGATGCCCAGCATGGACTTCAGTCCGTCGACGAGGGCCTTCTGACGCTTGTCGATCTCACCGAGGTTGTCCGTGAACATCTCGGGCGTCATCTCGACGTG
>CACYDL010000216.1 GCA_902773195.1 uncultured Lachnospiraceae bacterium | reverse complement strand
GGCAGCGGAAGGCGGCCGGGAGCGGAACAAACGGCAGCATAAGACGGTAGAAGCATGGACAACACGATGTTTATCTCTCCTCTCCGGGAACTCCGGGAGTACGAGGAGATCAGAGGCATGATGCGGCGCAGGGAGGGGATCCTCTCCCTGACCGGATGCCTGGAAGCCCAGAAAGCCCACATGATCTGCGGGCTTTCTTTTGACGTGCCGGTCACGCTGGTCGTCAGCGAGAACGAGCTTTCCGCCAGGACGATCTTCGACAACCTGAAATTCTACGAGCCCGACGCGGTGTACTATCCCGCCAAGGACCTGCTGTTCTATCAGGCGGACGTCGCCTCGAATCTCCTCGACCAGCAGCGCCTCGCGGCGATGCGGTCGCTGATCACGGAGGAGCGGAGCGTGGTGGTGCTTCCCGTGACGGCGCTCATGGACTTTGTCACGCAGCGGGCCGCGATGGAGGCGGAGAAGCTGACCTTCCGGCGCGGCGAGGAAAATGACTTCGAGAGCGCCAAGAAGGCCCTCTCCCTGCTGGGCTACGAGCGGTGCGCCGAGAGCGCCATGCCCGGCCAGTTCGCCGTGCGGGGCGACATCCTGGATATCTGGCCCCTGACGGAGGACCGGCCCGTCAGGATCGAGTTTTTCGGGGACGAGATCGACTCCATGAGGTCCTTCGACGCCGAGACCCAGAGATCCATCGAGGAGATCGGGGAGACCGAGGTGTATCCCGCCCACGACCACACGGGCACCCTGGCCCCGTTCCTCAGCTGGTTCCCGACGGCCTCGACCCAGATCTTCCTGGACGAGCCGAACCGGATCGTCGAAGCCGCCCGGGCGGCCGAGACGGAGTTCCGGGAGAGCGTGGCCGCCAGGGCGGAGCTGTCGATGGAGAAGATCCCCGAGATGATCGGCACCGCCGAGCTGCAGGCCGCTCTCAACCGCATGCACTGCGTCAGCCTCTCGATGCTGGACATCCAGCGGGAGGGCTGGCAGATCGCCGATTCCTTCGGAATGACGGTCCAGTCCGCCGGGAGCTACAACAACAGCGTGGAATATCTCTCCGGGGATCTGGCGCGTTACAGGAAGCGGGGCTTCGGCGTCGTTGTCCTCTCGGCGTCCCACACGAGGGCGCGCCGTCTGGCCGCGGGGCTTGCGGAGCAGGAGCTGCCGGCCTATTACACCGAGGACCGGAGCACGCCCCTTCAGCCCGGCCAGATCGCCGTGATGTACGGCCACGCCAGCCGGGGCTTTGAATATCCCCTGGTCCGGTTTGCCGTCATTTCCGAGAGCGATATCTTCGGGGAGCAGAAGCCCCGCAGGAAGCCGAAGAAGCACGTATCCGGCCGGCGCATCGCCAGCTTCTCGGAGCTCTCCGTGGGGGACTACGTGGTCCACGTCAATCACGGCCTCGGCATCTACCGTGGCATCGAGAAGGTGACGGTGGACGGCGTCCTCAAGGATTACATCAAGATCGAGTACAACGGGAGCAACCTGTACATTCTGGCGACGCAGCTGGACATGCTGCAGAAATACGCCTCCTCCGCCCCGGAGGGCGCGAAGCCCAAGCTGAACAAGCTGGGCGGCCAGGAGTGGAGCCGGACGCGGTCGAGGGTCCGCACCGCGGTGCGCAGCATCGCCAGGGAGCTCGTCGCCCTCTACGCGGCGCGGCAGAAGGACGACGGCTTTGTCTACAGCGCGGACACCGAGTGGCAGAAGGAATTCGAGGAAATGTTTCCCTACGAGGAGACGGAGGACCAGATCGCCGCGATCGAGGACACCAAGAGGGACATGATGAGCCGGCGGATCATGGACCGTCTGATCTGCGGCGACGTGGGCTACGGCAAGACGGAGGTGGCCCTCCGGGCGGCCTTCAAGGCGGTGCAGGACGGGAAGCAGGTGGCCTATCTCGTGCCCACGACGATCCTCGCCCAGCAGCATTACAATACCTTCTGCCAGAGAATGAAGAATTTCCCCGTCCGGGTGGATCTTCTGTGCCGTTTCCGCACCCAGGCCCAGCAGGCGAAGACGCTGAAGGACCTGAGGACCGGGCAGGTCGACATCGTCATCGGGACGCACCGGCTGCTCTCCAAAGACGTGAGCTTCCGGGACCTGGGCCTCCTCGTGATCGACGAGGAGCAGCGCTTCGGCGTGACCCACAAGGAGAAGATCAAGCAGCTGCGAAACGACGTGGATGCGCTGACGCTCACGGCGACGCCGATCCCCCGGACGCTTCACATGAGCCTGATCGGCATCCGCGACATGAGCATTCTGGAGGAGCCGCCCCTTGACCGGCTT
>CACYDL010000215.1 GCA_902773195.1 uncultured Lachnospiraceae bacterium | reverse complement strand
GGACGCCCATGAAAGAGCATTGCCCTGCGCATCCGTCAGAGTCACGATCGTGTTATTGAAGGATGACTGAATGTGTGCCTGTCCATGATCAACGTTTTTCCTGACACGGCGCTTGGACGCCGTCTTTTTATTTGCCTTCTGAGCTGCCATAAAAACTAACCTACTTTTCCTTTCTTAATCTATTACAATGGGCGAATGATTACTTCTTCTTGTTCGCGACGGTACGTCTCGGTCCCTTGCGGGTTCTCGCGTTGTTCTTCGTGTTCTGGCCGCGGACCGGGAGGCCCTTCCTGTGACGGATTCCTCTGTAGCATCCGATCTCCTGAAGCCTCTTGATATCCATCGCCACCTGTCTGCGAAGATCACCTTCCACCATGCAGGTCCTGTCCATGACGTCCTTGATCCTGCTGACTTCGTCGTCCGTCAGATCGCGGACGCGCGTATCCGGGCTCACGCCCGCTTCCGTGAGAATGCGGTTGGATGTTGTCCTGCCGATGCCGTAGATATAGGTAAGCCCGATCTCGACACGCTTATCTCTCGGTAAATCTACTCCAGCTAAACGAGCCATTCAAGTTTCCTCCTGAATAAACAAATGAATATGTAGTGATACCCCTGCGTGAGGGTGTCCTAAATGGGGTCCCGTAAGGTCCGGAACCCAGCCGCAGCCATACGTTTCGTCATTTGTCTGCCGCTGCAGCCTTTCCGGTGAAATGACGCACCGGTATTAAGCACTATATATCGGCCCCGGAGTCGTCTGTGAACCCGTGCTGGCGGATCTATAGTAAACGTTCCGGCTTTCTCCGGATCGTTATTTTGCTTAATGTTTGGTATTCCTGACGTCCGTCAGCCCTGTCTCTGCTTGTGCTTCGGGTTCTCACAGATAATGCGGATGGATCCTTTTCTCTTGATGACCTTGCACTTCTCACACATCGGTTTCACCGAAGATCTTACCTTCATGATCGTCCTCCTTTCTTATTTTTGGGCGCACTTACAGCCAAAAAGCGCAATACCAATAGTATCACGCTTTTTCCAGTAATGCAAGTATAATCTGTAAAAACTTTCCGGACGTCATTTGTCGCGCCAGATGATCCTTCCCTTGCTGAGATCGTAGGGTGAGAGCTCGATGGTGACCTTGTCGCCGGGAAGGATGCGGATGAAGTTCATCCGGAGCCTTCCGCTGATGTGCCCGAGAACGATGTGCTTGTTCTCGAGCTGGACCTTGAACATGGCGTTCGGCAGCTTCTCAAGTACAGTGCCTTCGACTTCGATGGAGTCGGCTTTGGACATAATCTTATTTCCTCCTGGTTATTATCCTCCGGTCTGCCCGGCATTCAGAATCTGTCTTCCGTATCCGTAAGAAGTTCCGGATCACCCTCGGTGATCAGAACCGTATTCTCGTAGTGGGCCGAGGGCTTTCGGTCCGCCGTCACCACTGTCCACCCGTCGCCCATCCAGTCGACGCGCTTCGTGCCCAGGTTGATCATCGGTTCGACCGCAATGGTCATGCCCGGCACCAGCAGCAGGCCTCTGCCCTTCTGCCTGAAATTCGGAACCTGCGGATCCTCGTGGAGATGGGTGCCGATCCCGTGGCCGCAGAGCTCCTCCACGACCCCGTATCCGAACGACCCGGCGTAGTCGCCGATCGCCCGGGAGATCTCGTAGAGATGACAGCCCGCCCTGGCGAAGCGGATCCCTTCGAAGAAGCACTGCTTCGTCACCTCGACCAGCTTCCGGATCTCCGGGGAGGGTTCCCCCACGAACCAGGTCCTGGCGGCGTCGGAGTGGTATCCCTTCCAGATCAGGCCTGCGTCCAGGGAGACGATGTCCCCCTCCCGGAGTATCCTGTCCGGAGACGGGATGCCGTGCACGACCTCCTCGTTGACCGAGACGCAGATGGACGCGGGATAGCCGTCGTAATCGAGAAAATTCGGAATACCTCCCAGCTCACGGATGAGCCGGTCACCGCGTTCGTTGATCTCCGCGGTGGAAATGCCCGGCCGGATCATATCCCTGAGGGCGTTGTGCACCTGCTCAAGCTTATGTCCGGATTCCCGCATGAGACGAATCTCCTGCGGAGATTTCACTGTTACCGGCATGATTTACTCACCGAGTTTCCCGACGATGGCCGCGAACACGTCATCCATGCCGAGGGTTCCGTCCACTTCGACGAGGATGCCTTTATTCTTATAATAGTCGATCAGCGGCTGGGTCTGCTCGTGATAGACGTTGAGCCTCTTCTGAACCGTCTCGGGCTTGTCGTCGTCCCTGAGAATGAGTTCGCCGCCGCAGACGTCGCAGATCCCCTCGGTCTTCGTGGGATTGAAGGTGATGTGATAGGTCGCCCCGCAGCCCACGCAGGCGCGTCTTCCGCCCATGCGGGACACGATGTTCTCATCGGGAACCTCGATGTCCACCGCGTAGTCGACGGGAGCTCCCAGCCTGTCCGCCGCCCGGTCGAGGGCCTCCGCCTGGGGAATCGTGCGGGGGAAGCCGTCGAGGATATAGCCCTTCGCGCAGTCCTCCTGAGCGATTCTGTCGGCGACGAGGTCGCACACCAGCTCATCCGGAACCAGCGCGCCGGCGTCCATGTAGCTCTTTGCCTTCATGCCGAGCTCCGTTCCGTTCTTGATATTGGCCCTGAAGATGTCGCCGGTGGAGATATGCGGAATGCCGTATTTCTCCGCGACGCGCTTCGCCTGGGTTCCCTTGCCCGCTCCGGGCGCTCCGAGCATGATCAGTCTCATGGCCGTCCTCCTTTCAGAAAATGACGCAGTTGATGAAAACCTTCCATACGCATGAAGGGAATGCCCGGCCCGCGCACCGGCGCGGCCCGGACCTTCCCCTGTATGCCTGTACTCTCTTTTACTCGCTGAGGAATCCCTTGTAATTGCGGACTACCATCATGGATTCGATCTGCTTCACGGTCTCGAGAAGGACGCCGACGATGATGATGATCGAGGTGCCTCCGAAGGACACGCTGGCGTGGAACACGCCGTTGAAGAAGAACGGGATGACCGCAATGATGACGAGACCGACAGCTCCGATGAAGATAACGTAATTCAGTATCTTCGTGAGGTACTCGGAGGTGGGCTTGCCCGGACGGATGCCCGGAATGAAGCCGCCCTGCTTCTTCATGTTGTCCGCGACTTCCAGCGGATTGAACGTGATGGAAGTGTAGAAATACGCGAAGAAGATGACGAGTACGATGTAGATGATCACGCCGATGCTGTAGACCGGGTGCGTGAAATCAAACCAGTTGTTCTGGCTCAGGATTCCGAGGAAGGTTCCCAGCGCTCCGCCGGCGTTGGACTTTCCGGCAAAGGTCGCGATGATTCCCGGGAATGAGAGAATCGAGGACGCGAAGATGACCGGGATGACGCCCGCGGTGTTGATCTTGAGCGGGATGTGCGTCGACTGTCCGCCGATCATTCTCCTGCCCGCGGTCTTCTTGGAATACTGCACAGGAATGTGGCGCTGAGCGCTGTCAAGGATGACGACCAGGACGATCACGCCGATGATGATGGCGGCGATGATCAGCGCGGCGAGCGCGCCCCTGGCGATGGTCTTGCCCTTGATAAAGCTCTGGTAAAGCATGGACAGATCCTGCGGGAGACGGGAAACGATGTTGATCAGAAGGACCATGGAAATACCGTTTCCGACGCCCTTCTCCGTGATTCTCTCACCGATCCACATCAGGAAGCAGGAACCGCAGGTAAGGCTCACCGCGACGGTCATAGCCTTGCCGAAATTCATGTTGGGAATCAGACCCTGATTGCCGAAGCCGATGGCCATCGCGATGGACTCAAACAGCGAAAGACCCACCGTGAGATAACGGGTGATGGCAATCATCTTCTTCCTGCCGTCTTCGCCGTCGCGCTGCATTTCCTCAAGAGCGGGAATCGCGATTGTCAGCAGCTCGATGATAATGGACGCCGTGATGTACGGAGTGATCGACAGCGCAAGGATGGACATACTGGAGAAGGATCCTCCGGTGAACGCGTCAAAGAAGTTGAACGCGTCCCCGGCGTGCTCCTGGAACCATTCCTTGAAGAAGCTTGAGTTCACTCCCGGAACAGGGATCTGAGAGCCGATTCGGATGATGACAAGGCATAAGAAAACGAAGAAAAGCCTTTTTCTTATATCCTTTACCCGAAATGCGTCAATCAATTTTCTAAACATCAGATCACCTCGACTGTACCGCCTGCAGCTTCAATCTTAGCTTTTGCACTTTCACTGACCGCGTTGACCTTCACGCTGAGCTTCTTTGTGAGCTCGCCGCCGCCCAGGATCTTGACTCCGTCAACGATCTTGGAGACGACGCGTCTCTCGAGAAGGATCTCAGGCGTGACTTCCTCGCCGTCCTCGAAGCGGTTCAGCGCATCGACGTTGATCGCCGTGATCACCTTGGAATTTCTGTCTGTGAAGCCTCTCTTCGGAAGACGTCTGTAGAGAGGCATCTGGCCGCCTTCAAAACCCGGTCTGGGTGCGCCGGAACGGGCCTTCTGACCCTTGTGTCCCTTGCCTGCGGTCTTTCCGTTGCCGGATCCGTGTCCGCGCCCGCGGCGGAAGTTGTTGCTCGTCTTGGAACCTTCGGCCGGGGATAAATTCGATAAATCCATACTGGCACCTCCCTTATTCGACTTCGACTTCTTCGACGTTGACCAGATAGCCGATCTTCGCGAGCTGGCCGCGCGTCGAGGCATTGTCCGGAAGGATGACGCTGGAGCCGAGCTTGTGGAAGCCCATGGAGTCAACGACCTTCTTGTTCTTCGGGACAACGCCGATCGTAGATTTTACAAGCGTGATTTTTAACTTTTTCTCTGCCATATTCTCTGCCTCCTTACTTCAGGATCTCTGCGACGGTCTTGCCGCGAAGACGGGCGATTTCCTCGGGAGTTTTGATCTCCTTAAGACCCGCAAGCGTAGCGAACACGACATTCTGCTTATTGTTGGAGCCAAGAGACTTCGTACGGATGTTCCTGATGCCGGCAAGCTCGATGACGGCACGGGCGGGACCTCCGGCGATAACGCCGGTACCTTCCGGAGCTCTCTTGAGGAGAACGGACGCGCCGCCGTATTTGCCGAGGTTGTCATACGTGATGCTGCCGAAGTCTGTCCTGGCGACGGTGATCATGTTCTTCTGAGCGTCTTCCTTGCCCTTGCGGATGGCTTCCGGAATTTCAGCAGCCTTTCCGAGTCCGGCGCCCACATGGCCGTTGCCGTCTCCGACTACCACCAGAGCCGAGAACCGCATGTTGCGACCGCCCTTGACGACCTTCGTAACACGCTTGATCGCAACGACTCTGTCTTCCATGCCGTTATCTTCTTTATCTCTTCTTCTATCCTCGTTTGCTCTCATGTGCTTTTCCTTTCCCCTTAGAATTCAAGGCCTGCTTCTCTGGCCGCGTC
>CACYDL010000214.1 GCA_902773195.1 uncultured Lachnospiraceae bacterium | reverse complement strand
GCCAGGCAGAGGACGTCGTTGGCCGTCGGGTGCTCCGGGTCTCCCAGAGCCCTCGTCATGTGGTCCCGCACCAGATCCGCTTCCTCCGGGTAGCCCATCTCGATCAAAAGGTCGGCGCAGCGCTCCCCGTGGTAGTCCATCTTCCGCATCACGTCGTGGGCGAAACCCGCCGCACGAACAAGAGCGGGGTCGATGTCGACTCCGCTTCTCATCAGTTCCTTCGCGATCCGCTCGGCGACACGCCCCACCGCCCTGCAGTGGGCGACGACGTGCTCCGGCGTCTGATACACGATATATAATTCTTCAATTTCCGCCTCGGAAAGACGTTTGCTCATACTGTTCCTTCCGTGATCAGAGATCAATACTCGTCATAATACTCCAGCTCGTAGTCCTCGATGCGGACGGTGTCGCCCTCCTCCAGACCGAGCTTCTTCAGTTCGTTCAGGGCGCCGTTCTTCTCGATGTACTTGTACAGATAGCGCAGCGAGCCCATGTCGTTGAAGTTGGTGGACTGGAAGATCTTTTTGAGCTGTTTGCCGGACAAAACGTACACGTCGCCGTCCTTGTAGGCCTCGATGCGGCGGTAATCCTCGTCGTTGTCCTCGGCCTCGAAATCGAAGTACTCGTACTCCTCCTCCGGCGGCGGATTGAGGGTCGCCTCGTCCAGCGCCCTGGAAGCCGCGTAGAGCAGCTCCTTGACGCCGAGATTGATCGGTGCGGAGATCGGATAGCACGGAAGCCCCTTCCCCTCGATGTAAGCCTTGAAGGCGAGGTACTTCTCATCGTCCTCATCGATCAGGTCGATCTTGTTGGCCGCGACGATCATCGGCTTGGCCGCCACCGCCGGGCTGTAGGACAGGAGCTCGGCGCAGATCTTCTCGAAGTCGTCGATCGGATCCCGGCCTTCGCTGCCGGACACGTCCACCACGTGGATCAAAACCTTGGTCCGCTCGATGTGCTTGAGGAACTTGAGGCCCAGGCCCAGTCCCTGATGGGCGCCCTCGATGATGCCCGCGATGTCCGCCATGACGAAGTCCCGGTCCTCCAGGCGCACCACGCCCAGGTTCGGCTCGATGGTCGTGAAGTGGTAGTTCTCGATCTTCGGCCTGGCGTTGGTCGCCGTCGCCAGCAGGCTGGATTTCCCCACGTTTGGGAAACCCACGAGGCCCACGTCGGCGATCATCTTGAGCTCCAGGATCACATCCCGCTCCTTGGCGTCGCCGCCGGCCTCCGCAAAGTTCGGCGCCTGGCGGACGGAGTTCTTGAAGTGGACGTTGCCCTTGCCGCCCTTGCCGCCCTTCGCGGCGATGAAGCTGTCCCCGTCCTCCTTGAGGTCGTGCATCAGCTTGCCGCTCTCCGCATCAAAGACCATGGTGCCGGTCGGGACCTTGATGATGAGGTCCTGTCCCCGCTTGCCGTAGCACTTCTTCTTCATGCCGTTCTGGCCGTTCTCCGCCTCGAATTTTCTCTTAAAACGGAAATCCATCAGCGTCCGCATGTTGCCGTCGGCCAGGAAGATGACGTTGCCGCCGTCTCCGCCGTCGCCCCCGTCCGGGCCGCCTTCCGGTACGAAAGGCTCCCTGCGGAAGGATACGGCGCCGTTGCCGCCCTTGCCGGACACGATGGTGATTCTTGCTCTGTCAACCAGCATTGGTTTCCTCTTTCTGTAAAAACCAGGGCAAAACGTACAATAAAAGGCCTCGGGAAATACCGAGGCCCTGGATCGTTACGCTTCCTTGGAATAAACGCTGACCTGTTTTCTGGTCTTGTCTTTTCTTTCGAACTTGACGCAACCATCGATCTTCGCAAACAGAGTATCGTCTCCACCGATGCCAACGTTGTTGCCCGGGTGGAACTTGGTTCCTCTCTGTCTGACGAGGATGCTGCCTGCGGTGACGAACTGTCCGTCGCCGGTCTTGACACCAAGTCGTTTGGCCTCTGATTCGCGGCCGTTCTTGGAGCTACCTACACCTTTTTTACTTGCCATAGTTACACCTCCTCAACAGTTCATCCACTACTTGGTTGCCGCTTCGATGGTCTCGAGGATCGCAGCCTTGGTGGCCTTCGCATCGATCTCGATGCCGTTAGCCTCGGCGTAAGCGATCAGCTCTTCCTTCTTCATCGCAGCGGAAACCTTGGACACTTCAGCTTC
>CACYDL010000213.1 GCA_902773195.1 uncultured Lachnospiraceae bacterium | reverse complement strand
GCCCGTATCCTCATATTCATAGTCGGGGTTCTCGCCGTAATCCTCGCCTGTCCACTCCTGATCGCCCGTATCCTCATATTCATAGTCAGGATTCTCGCCGAAGTCCTCGCCCGTCCACTCGTCATCATCGGGAACCGGCTCACCGTTGATCCATACGTCGGGATCTGAGGAGTAGGTCACGTCCGTCGTGATGCAGTAGTACATATCGCCGTGGGTATTCGTGTAGGTCCTGCCTCTGGCGTCCTCATACATGGCGCCTTCTGTCGAGTGGATTTCAGCAGAGCTTCCGTCCTCGGCGTAGACCATAAACGAGACCACCTGCCTGTCCCATGCGCTGGGATCGGAGTAGTAGGTGATATCCGTCGTGATGCAGTAGTATTCTTCGCCCTCGGTGTGCGAATAGGTCCTGCCTCTGGCGTCCTCGTACATGGCGCCTTCGACCCAGTGAATGCTGACGGTGCTTCCGTCCTCGGCATAGACGGTGAACCAGTCTGTCTCTTCCGGCATCCGGTCGGAGGACTCTTCGGAGCTCTTGCCGCTCTGGCTGCCGGAGGAGGCGTAGTCCGCGTCATTTTTGCGGATCCATCCCGTGGCGCCGCGCAGGCTGACGACGAGCCAGTCCCCGTCATCCTTCAGAATCGGCAGGGAGGTATCCTTGCTCAGCTGGGCGACCTTGCTGGCGCCTATGTCATTCCAGGCGTAGACCGTCGTCGTGCTGTCCGTGCGGTACCAGGCCGGATCGATGGCGATATAATCCGCGTTTACCCAGCCTTCGGGGCCGCCGTCCACGTCGTCCGTAAAGACGCATTCCGCCCATCCGTCTTTCTGGTTCAACACCATGAATCGGTCGCCGTAATGCAGAATTCTCACGGTGTCGGTATCGGCGCCGGGACCCTTGCGCAGCGTCAGCGTGTCACACAGGACCACGGCGGGCGGGCCGATCTGCTGTCCCGGACCCTGCGAAGGAATTATCTCCGCTCCGACGGTGCTTCCCATACCCCAGAGCGTCACCATTGTCGCAAACAGAAGCATACTTTTTTTCAACATGCCCTCTTAACAGCTCCTTTCTCAGCCGGTATTTGTTTGATTCTTAAATGATACCCCATGCAGGGGGAAGATGCAAGGAAGGGGGAAAACGGTGAGCGGAAGGCGGGAATGGGGCGCGAGACTGCGTGCGGCGAAGGAGGCGGAGAGGGACGCGGAAAGGCGGCACGGGAATGCGTGCGGCAGATGAAGAGGTGCGGAAATACGGCTGGAAACGGTGAGCGTAAGGCGGAGTTCTCCGGCCGCCCGCGGCAATCTTCGAAGAAAACTTGAGTACAGCGGGGGAAATGTAGTATTCTCTATGGTATCGAAACCAGGGAGAAAAACAACTCGCGGCAGGCATGTACGTGACGACGGACGAGGGCTGACGGGAACAGACGCGTCCCTCCGGGACTGCCCTGAGGAAGGAACCATATGGAACAACAGGTCGCACATAAGGCGCCGGACCACAACCGGCAGAAGAAAATCGCGGTGATCAACGACATGACGGGCTTCGGCCGCTGCTCGCTGGCCGTCGCGATCCCGATCATCTCGAAGCTCAGGGTGCAGTGCTGTCCTCTGCCGACGGCCGTCCTGTCGAACCACACCGGCTTTTCGAGCTGGTACATCGACGACGGCACGAGATACTTCGAACGTTACGCGGCGGAGTGGAAAAAGCTGGATCTTCGGTTTCACGGAATCGCGACCGGCTTTCTGGGATCGAAGGAGCAGTTCGGCCTGGTCGGGCGCTTCCTGGATGAATTCCGGACCGCCGGAACGATCGTGGCGGTGGACCCCGTGATGGGAGATTACGGGCGCACTTACACGGGCTATACTGATGAGATGTGCGCCGGGATGCGGAAGCTCGCGGCGAAGGCGGATATCATCACCCCCAATCTCACGGAGGCCTGCATCCTGACGGACACCCCCTACCGCCCGTCGGGATGGCACATGAAGGAGCTGGACCGGATCCTGGAGAAGCTGTCCGCGCTCGGGCCGAAAAAGATCGTGATCACCGGGATTCCCCAGGGAGCGTTCGTCGCGAACCTGTGTATGTGCGAGGGAAAGCGGCTGCACCTGACGCGGCAGTACCGGGTGGGAGAGCAGAGATCCGGGACGGGGGACATCTTCTCGTCCGTGATCATCGCGGACGCGGTCAACGGAGTGGATTTTGAGACGTCGGTCCGCAAGGCGTCGAGATTTGTGAAAAAATGCATCATGCGCTCCATTGAACTCGGGATCCCGACGACGGACGGCGTGGCCTTTGAGGAGGTGCTGGACGCGCTGCACTGACGGCCATAGAACGCCTCTGAGGAGATACCGGATGAGCGGAACGGACAGCCCCGGGAACACCTCTGAGGAGGTGCCGGACGCGCTTGCACTGACGGTCTTTGAAACAGCAGTAGAAAGGAGAATTCCCTATGAGTGAAACCATTCTCTACGAAGTCCACGGGGGACTTTATGTAAACCTGACGAACCGATGTCCCTGCGCCTGCACGTTCTGCCTGCGCCAGAACCGGGACCACATGGAACATTCCGACTCCCTCTGGCTCGACCACGAACCGGACTTTGAGGAGGTGAAGGCCGCTTTTGAGGGGGTCGATATGTCGAAGTACGGAGAGGTCGTTTTCTGCGGGTTCGGCGAACCGACGGAGGCGCTGGACGTGCTGCTGAAGACCGCCGCCTACGTGAAGGAGACCTACGGGAAGAAGATCCGGATCAATACCAACGGTCTGGGCAGCCTGATCAACGGCAGGGACGTCCCGCCGCTCTTCGAGGGAATCATCGACGTCGTCTCGGTCTCCCTGAACACGCCGGACCCCGCGGATTACACAAGGATTGTCAGGCCGAAGTTCGGACCGGATTCCTGGAAAGCGATGACGGAATTTGCCGGAGAATGCACTCGCTTTGTGCCGGAGGTCGTGATGACGACGGTGGCGACGACCATCACCCCGGAACAGGAGGAAGAGTGCCGGCGCATCTGCGGAGAACTGGGAGTACGCTACCGGATCCGCGCTTTTGAGGAGTGAGGGCAGCATATGTCATTTGAGGTAGATCATAACCGGCAAAATCAGGGCACGGATCTCTGGAATTTCCATGACGGATCTTCAGCGGACGCCTGCCTTGTGAAGGAGACGGAACAGTCGGATCCAAGGGCCGCCGCTTCCGGAAAAACGGCGGCCGTCCGGGGAAGAAGAACGGACAGGCAGAGAAGAAGAACGGACGGTCAGGGAAGAAAAACGGGCGCTTCCGGAACGGGAGCCTCCCGGGCGGCCGGGGGCGGCTTCGCCCTGAAGCTGTTCCTCATTGTCTTTATGGCCGCCCTCTGTATCGTGGCGGCGGGGTTTATCGCGGCGTACCAGAGGATGCAGTCCAGGACGCAGGAAAAGACGGAGTCCCGCGAGACGGTTTTCTACGGAGACGCGGACACAGATTCCATTCTCTCCGCGCTGCTTCCGCTGCCGAAGGGCGTCACCTACGATCACCTCGAGATTCTGTCGGCCGACAGCCCGTATGAGATTGCCATCTGTACAAAGGGCCTCGACCGCGTGCCGTCCGCGAGCTTAGGCACCTGCGCCATGTTTGCCTTCGAAATTCTCGACGATCTGGACGTCCTGCATTTTACCGACGTCTCTTCCGATGTGGCGTATACATTCCATCGTAACGAAGGAAGCCCCTTCCCGGTGCTGCAGAAGGAAGATATGTGAGGATTCTGAATCCGCCATAATCTGACGGCTGGAAACAGAAAATTGCGAATATTTGGGAATGCCGCCATTGTCCGCGCAGACGGACACGGGAAAGTCCAGAATCATAGTTGTCACAGGGGTGTACCGATTACAGGGGTATATCGATTAAGGGGGAGTACAACTATGAAGATGCATATTGAGTATGATGATTTCGGCGAGTATCTGGAAGCCTGTGTGGATGGAGAGTTCTATGTGATGGAGGATTACGGCGAGAGGAAGGGCGCGGAGCTGTTCCTGTTCGGCGACCAGGCGTCGGCGTGATCCCGGCGGGCTCCGCGAAGCGGCCCGGGGAGACGGACAGAAGAGGACACGGCAGCAGTGCCGGCGGAGACGCCGCGGCCGAAACGTGTGAGACGACATCGGAAAGCCGCACGGAAAGCCGCACGGAAAGCCGCACGGAAGGACGCACGGAAAGACGCGCGGAAAGACCACGGAAAGACGCACGGGAAGGCGCACGGAAGGACGCGCGGGGAGACACACCCAAAAGAGTCAAAAAAGACCCGGGGAGTTCCGGAACACAGGTCCCGGCAGGCTCCTCGGGTCTTTATGACGAAACGTGATGTTTACAGCTCGTCCGCGGCCTCCATGGCGCGGAACTTCTCGACGTAGGCGTCGAAGTTCGGATAGCGGTCGCGGCGGTTCAGCTCGACCTGATGCTCCAGGACGCCGACGAACTTCAGGCGGCTGCGGTTCTTCTGCTCCTCGGAGAACTCCACGCTGACCTTGTCGCCGTCCAGCTTCAGCGTGCCGTAGATGCCGCAGACCGGGCAGCAGACGGTGGTCGTCCCGTTCAGCGTCATCTCCTTGCAGTGGCAGACCGGGCAGACGCCGGGCTCGGATTCCCATGTGATCTCGGACGTCTTGAGATCCAGGGCTTCCACCATGCGGCGGCCCATCTTCTCGCATTCCGCGAACAGGCGGACCTGGTTGTCCGGGACGTAGGAGCCGTAGGCGTTGAGCTGGTCCACGACCTTCATGTTGAGACTCATGCCGAAGAGGTTCATGCCCGGGATGCCCATGGAAACCCAGTGATCCGTGGTGGCGCCGCCGATGGAGATGTAGGAGACGAGATGGCGCTTGAGGCAGTCCGGATTGAGGGGCGTCCCGTCGGTGTCGCAGCGGAGCGCGTTTTCAAAGAGCATATATGCCTTGTCGTGAGCCGGGCCGAAGCGGTCGATGAAGTTCTTCAGCTGTCCGGTGGGGCCGAGCACGTAGACCGGCGCGGCGACGATGATGCCGTCCGCCGCGAGTACCTTGTCGGAGAGCGCCTCGAAATCATCCTTCTGGATGCAGCGGATCTGTTCCTTGCCGCCCTGCAGGAGACGGGAACATGCCCCGCAGCCGATGCAGTGCGTGATCTTGAGCTTCATGCAGTCGATCAGCTCAAACTCGATGTCTTTGCCTTCCGCGGCGGCTTTCGCCTCCTCCATGGCCTTGTTGAGGAACTTTTTGCAGTTGCCGTTGACGCGTCCGAAGTTGAGTCCGAGGATTTTTCTCATATATGACCTCCTGGTTTGAAATGATGGATGCCGCCTCCGTCCGGAGAGGCATGGCGCTGAAAATGGATTTCCGATCGCCGGCGGCGCGCAGGACCGCGGACTGCCGGCGTTCTTTATTTTTATTATAGTCGGAGCAAAGGAGGTTGTCTTTTTCGGGGAAAACCAATCAGAATTGTCCCTGCGTGACCTTCCTGCCGCCGCCGCCCCGGAAAGATCACCTCTGTGTGTCAGATATTGACCTC
>CACYDL010000212.1 GCA_902773195.1 uncultured Lachnospiraceae bacterium | reverse complement strand
TTCCACTGCGGCAATACCTGCTCCAGAAAGCTCGCGTTCCACGAGATGAAGTATCAGAAGATCATGGCGAGAAGCCTTCCGATCGAGGTGACCAACGGAACCCTCGAGGGAGACATCATCCCCGGCGACATCACCTTCTACAGACTGCAGAGCACCGCTGACGGCAAGCTTCGCGCCTATATCGCCGAGGGCGAGGTCCTTCCGGTCGCGACCCACAGCTTCGGCTCGATCGGCGTCTTCGCCATCAAGGAAATGGGACGCTTCTACCGCCACGTCCTCATCGAGAAGGGCTTCCCGCATCACGGCGCCGTGGCCTTCGGCAAGTGGGGCAAGTCCCTCTACGAAGTCTTCAAGTATATCGGAGTGCCGCTTGAGGAGATCGGATACAATCAGCCGAAGGGCGTCCGCTATCCGTCTGAAAATCCGTGGGCATAACGCACGGTCCTGAACAGAGAAAAAATGTACAGAAAAGCTGTCTGCCGGGGTTCCGGCAGACAGCTTTTTGACGATATCGGGACGAAGGACTGTTTTTTGCGGCGGAACTGGGATATAATGACAAATATTTTTTAAACCGTCCCGTTTCTGCCGCGCCGGGGGAGCTTCAGGCCATGAGGCGGCAGGGCGCGCCTTTAGCGGCGCCGGACGGACCGGTATGGGAGTTTTATGAACAGAATCAGATCCATCAGAAGCGCTGCCGCCCTGCTGGCCGCAGCCGCGGCGGTGTCCGCGGCCGTCGCGCTGTCACAGAATCAGGCCGCGTTCCGCATCGAGGCCGGCCGCTATGCAGGGGCAAGGCCGGGGGTCAATGTGCTCGTCGGGGGAACCGAGAGTCTGACCCCGCCAGAAGCGGAGCAGAACGGAATCCCGTGGGAGACAGTCCTGCCCGCTGATTCCATCGCGGAGAGCGTCCCGGAAGCTGCCCTGGCACCGGAGAACGCGGAGAGTATCCCGGAGGCCGCCGCGCTGCCGGAAGCCGCGGAGAGTATCCCGGAGGCCGCCGAAGTACCGGAGAACGCGGAGAGCGTCCATGAGACCGGCTCACCGGCGGAGAATGGGGAGAACGTCACGGAGACGGCTTCTCCGGACCGCCCGGAGGAGATGGCGGTCGTCCCGGTCCCGGGAAACACGGACGAAACATGGTCCTCTCCGGAGAGTATGGCGGAGACGCCCGCCGGTTCCGCGGAAAGCATGGAGATCCGACTGGGCTTCGCCGGCGATATTAATTTTGACGAGTCCTGGCCCACGACTCAGTACATGGACCGGGAAGGCGGGATCGAAGCGGTTTTTTCACAGAACCTGTTTGATCTGATGCGGGGCTTTGACATTTTCATGGTAAACAATGAGTTTACCTACAGCACAAGAGGAGAGGAGACCGACAAGACCTATCATTTCCGGGCGAATCCCTCGAGAGTGTCCAATCTGCACACCTTAGGCGCCGACATCGTACTTCTCGCGAACAACCACGTCTTCGATTACGGAGAAGACGCCCTTCTTGACACGCTGGATACGCTGGACGCGGCCGGCATCCCCTACGTGGGGGCCGGCAGAAATATCGAAGAGGCGAAGCGCCCGTATTATTTCACGGTAAACGGAAGAAAGATCGCCTATGTGGCGGCTTCCTCCGCGGAGGAGTATACGCCATCGATCGCCACGAGAGCGGCGGATGAAGACGAAAGCGGCATCCTGGCCTGCTATGATCCGTCGCTGTTTCTGGAGGTCATCGGTGAGGCGGCGGAAGAGGCTGACTATGTGATCGCCAGCGTTCACTGGGGCATGGAGTATGAGAGCGAGTACTACGACAGTCAGCGGGAACTGGCGGAACGAATGATCTCCGCGGGGGCCGACGCCATCATCGGCACTCACACGCACTGTCTGCAGGGCATCAATTTCATCGAAGGGAAACCGGTATTCTACAGCCTCGGAAACTACTGGTTCAACGAGAAGGACCTGTATACCGGACTTGCGGAGCTGACGCTGAACGTCCCTTCCGATCCGGGGCAGCCGGTCACGCTGACCGGCACGCGCTTCTACCCGTGCACGCAGTACGACCTCTACACGGAAATGCCGGAGGACGAGGGAGGAAGGGCTGTCATCCTTGATCACCTTGAGAGCATCTCCAACGGATCTGTCGAGATCGACGGCGAGGGTTTTATCCATCCGGCCGCCTGAAAGACGCCAAAGAACCGCCGGAGGAAGACCTCAGGAAAACGATGATGAATAAACCGAAGATATCGGCTCCGCCCGATTTCTGCCGGAAACGGGAAATCACGGAAGCCTGTATCATAGAACAACCGGCGGCAGATCCGCCGGACTGCTGAAGCACCGGACCACACATGCGAAAAAGGAGGAGAGTATGGGAGACAAGCGACCGGAAAGCATGGAGAGGATCACTACTGAGGCACTGGCAAAGGCGTTTATCGAGGAACAGCTCACGGCGATCAGAGCGCAGGTGGGAGACAAGAAGGTTCTTCTCGCTCTCTCCGGCGGCGTCGATTCCTCCGTCGTGGCGGCTCTTCTGATAAAGGCCATCGGACAGAACCTGGTCTGCGTCCACGTCAATCACGGCCTGCTCAGAAAGGGCGAACCGGAACAGGTGATCGAAGTTTTCCGCAACCAGATGAACGCGAATCTGATCTATGTCGACGCGGTCGACCGTTTCCTCGACAAGCTCGCGGGAGTCGCGGATCCGGAGCAGAAGCGCAAGATCATCGGAAAAGAATTTATCGAAGTATTCGCGGACGAAGCCAGGAAGCTGGAGGGGATCGCCTTCCTCGCCCAGGGAACGATCTATCCCGACATTCTGGAGAGCGGTCCGGTCAAGTCCCATCACAACGTCGGCGGACTTCCGGAGGACATGAGAGATTTCGAGCTCGTCGAGCCCCTGAAATATCTCTTCAAGGATGAAGTCCGCGTGGTCGGCAAAGCGCTCGGCCTTCCGGACAATATGGTATACCGTCAGCCGTTCCCGGGACCGGGACTCGGCGTCCGCTGCCCCGGCGCCATCACCCGCGACAGACTTGAGGCTGTCAGGGAGTCCGACGCGATCCTCCGCGAGGAATTCGCGAAGAACGGTCTCGAAGGAAAAGTCTGGCAGTACTTTACCGTCGTTCCGGATTTCAGGTCGACCGGCGTGTGCGACGACAAGCGCACCTTTGACTGGCCGGTTATCATCCGTGCCGTCAACACCGTCGACGCGATGACAGCGACCGTGGAGAGAGTACCGTACGAGCTTCTGGAGCACATCACTCTCAGGATTCTGAATGAAGTGAAGGGCGTGAACCGCGTGCTCTATGATCTCAGCCCGAAGCCGAAGGCAACGATTGAGTACGAATAATTTGCAAAATCCCGGAGACCCGCATAAACACTGGGCTCCAGTGCATGGGGGAGACGCTCTGATACTGTTTTGATACTATTCCTTACAGGTTTGAAGAATGATACCGAATCGTATCGAATCAGGCAGATGGCTGTAAAGAAGAGTCATCTTTTCAGCA
>CACYDL010000211.1 GCA_902773195.1 uncultured Lachnospiraceae bacterium | reverse complement strand
GGCGCGAATCCCGACTTCGAAGAGAAGTGCGGCGTGTTCCAGTTCCCGGCCATCGAAGGCGGCAACGATCCCAACAGAGTGATCGCGAAGTCCGACTCTCTGGCGATGAGCTCCACCACGGCCTCTCCGGAAGCCTGCATCGCTCTGATGAAGTACTTCACGGATGACACGGCTCAGAAGTACACCGCGGAAGTCGGCGGCAAGATCCCGGTCACCAAGGTTGAGTACGACGCCTCCGTCGCTCCGGCGCAGCTGGCCGACGTGATGGAAATCTTCGAAAACGCCACGGGAACCTTCGGATTCTACAACGAGTCCCTGGTCTCCTCGGATGCCGGCTCCACGTTCGACAATCACATGGTCGCCATCTTCCAGAAGGAAGAGACACCGGAAGAAGCGTTCCAGGCTGTGGAAGACTGGTATGCTGAGAACGGCTACAGGTAATCGGAAAAGGCGGTTATCGAAAGTAAATAATTAAGATAGGCCAAAGGCGGGACTGTCGTCGGGCAGCCCCGCCCTTTTTCTAAGAACAGGCCGGAAACAAGGAGAAGGCAGGACATGAATAAACTCTTGAGCAATAAGAAAGCGATCATCATTTTTGTCGCACCGGCGCTGATACTGTTTACGGTGATACTGTTCATCCCCATCGGGACGTCCTTCTATTATGCGCTGTGCGACTACAGCAAGGTGACAAGAAGCTACACGTTCACCGGCTTCAGCAATTTCATCAAACTCGCAAACGACCCCATCATGCGCAGGGCACTGAAGAATTCCCTGTTTTTCCTGGTGTTCTCCTGTGTCTCCCAGCTGATCATGGGACTTCTGCTGGCCGCTCTTCTGACCAACATCAACAAAGGAAGAAACTTCTTCAAGAACGTGATCTATCTGCCGTGCGTTCTTTCCTCCGCGGCCCTCGGTCTTCTGTGGGCGTTCCTGTTCCACGCGAAGGTCGGTATCAACAATCTTCTGGCGAACTTCGGGATCAAGGGGCCGGGCTGGCTCTATGAGACCTCCGGATTCATCACGCTTCCGATGTGGGTGATCGCGTTCGTGGCCCTGTGGCAGTACGTCGGCCAGTCCATGATGCTCTACATGGCGCAGATCTCCGGCATCAGCAAATCTCTCTACGAGGCCTCCTATATCGACGGAGCCAGCAAGGTCAAGGCGTTCCGCTACATCACGCTTCCCCTGGTCAAGCCCATGATCGGCACGGCCATGAGCCTCAACGCCATCGGCTCCCTGAAATTCTTCGATCTGATCTACTCCATGCTGGGCGACAAGACGGAGAATCTGAAGATGGATGTCCTGGCCACCTACCTGTACAGGACCGGATTCTCCAGCAAGGGCGGCAACCATTACGGAAAGGCCAGCGCCATCGGCGTCATCCTGGTCGTCCTGTGCCTGCTCGCCACGGTGATTATCAACAAACTCTTCAAGACCGAAAATTACGAGATGTGAGAAAGGCGGTGACATTCATGCAGAATAAAAAAACCATCAAGGTATCCACCGTACTGATTTACATCTTTTTCTGCTTCATGGTGGTTGTGTACCTGGCTCCGATCGCCTGGATCGGCATGACCTCCGTCAAGACCCGTCCGGAGATCTACAAGGATCCCTTCGGATGGCCCAAGGAATTCCAGTGGGGAAATTACGCGGTCGCCTGGAAGGCCGGCAAGCTGGGAATCGCCATGCTGAATTCCCTCTTCGTCTGTGTGATCACCCTGCTTCTGACGATGGTCATCGGCTCGATGGCCGCCTTCGCCATCGCGCGCATGCGCTGGAAGCTCTCCGGCGCGGCCATGCTCTACATCATGATCGGCATGATGATTCCGGTGCACTGCGTGCTGATTCCGCTGTTCGTGCGTTTCGCGAAGATCGGACTGAGCAACAATCTCTGGGGGCTGATACTGCCATACCTGACGTTCTCGCTGCCCACCTGCGTCTTTATCATGACGGGCTTCTTCAAGGGGATCCCCAATGAGCTCCTGGAGTCGGCCTGCATGGACGGATGCTCCATTTACCAGATTTTCTTCAAGATCTGCTTCCCGCTGGCGAGAACCGGGCTTTTCGTCACCGGACTGATGACCTTTATCGGCAACTGGAACGAGCTCCTTCTGGCGCTGGTCTTCATCTCGAACGACATGAAAAAGACGCTTCCGGTGGCGCTGACCAAGTTCGTCACCCCCTATCAGACCAATTACGACAGGATGTTCCCGGCGATCGTCATCGCGATCATACCGACCATCGTGGTTTACTGCCTGTTCAGCAACCAGATCGTCGACGGACTGACGCAGGGAGCGGTCAAGGGCTGATTTTACGGACAACAGAGAACTGACAGGAAAGGAAGGTGCATATGGACCGTGCAGAGGCCAGGCAAAGAGCTTCGGAGCTGGTCTCCGAAATGACCGTCGAGGAGAAGATCTCCCAGCTGCGCTACAACGCCCCCGCCATCGAGCGGCTGGGCATTCCCGCCTACAACTGGTGGGGCGAGGCTCTCCACGGCGTGGCCAGGGCGGGGCAGGCGACCAGCTTTCCCCAGGCCATCGGCATCGCGGCCACCTTTGACCATGACCTGGTCCGGCAGATCGCCGAGGTGATCGCCGAGGAGGGGAGGGCCAAATACAACGCCTACTCCGGACACGGGGACAGGGATATCTACAAGGGGCTGACCTTCTGGTCGCCGAACATCAATATCTTCCGGGATCCCAGATGGGGCAGAGGCCAGGAGACCTACGGAGAGGATCCGTTCCTGAGCGGCACCCTCGGCTGCGCCTTCGTCAGGGGACTCCAGGGCAGCGGCGGGTACATGAAGGCCGCCGCGTGCGCGAAGCACTTCGCGGTGCATTCCGGTCCGGAGGCGGTGCGGCACAGGTTTGACGCCAGAGCCTCGAAAAAGGACATGGCCGAGACGTATCTGCCCGCCTTCGAGAGGCTGGTCAGGGAGGCCGGCGTCGAGGCGGTGATGGGCGCCTACAACCGGGTCAACGGGGAACCGGCCTGCGCGAGCAGCGCGCTGATGTCCCTCCTCCGCGGCGAGTGGGGCTTTGAAGGCCATTTCGTCTCGGACTGCTGGGCTCTCCGGGATTTCCACGAAAATCATCACGTCACCCGCACGCCCGAGGAATCGGCCGCGCTGGCGATCAACACCGGCTGCGATCTCAACTGCGGCAATACGTTCCTCTATCTCCTGGACGCCTGGAAGGCCGGGATGATCCCGGAGGAGAAGATCACGGAAGCCTGCGTGAGGCTGTTTACGACGAGATTTCTTCTGGGCCTCTTCGACGAGACGGAGTACGACGAGATTCCCTACTCGGTCGTGGAGTGCCCCGCGCATCTGGCGGTGGCGGAGCGCTGCGCCGCGGAAAGCATGGTGCTCCTCAGGAACAACGGCATCCTGCCCCTGGACAAAAAGGAGCTCAGGACGGTCGGCGTCATCGGGCCCAACGCGAACAGCCGCGCGGCGCTGGTGGGCAATTATCACGGAACGGCTTCGGAGTACATCACCCCGCTGGACGGAATCCTTCATTATCTCGAAGGCAGCGGCGTCCGGGTTCTCTACTCGGAGGGCTGCGATATCCGGGACGACCGGATCGAGAAGCTGGCCTTTGAAAACGACCGGCTGTCCGAGGCGCAGATCGTCGCGGAGGAGAGCGACGTCGTCGTCCTCGTCGTCGGCCTGAACGAGACGCTGGAGGGAGAGGAAGGCGACACGGGAAACAGCTACGCGTCCGGCGACAAGACGGATCTTCTTCTTCCGCCGCCCCAGAGGGAGCTCCTCAGGGCGGTGCAGGAGACGGGAAAGCCCGTGATCCTCTGCCTGATCGCGGGATCCGCGATCGATCTTTCCTTTGCGGAGGAGCATTTCGACGCGGTGATCGGGATGTGGTACCCCGGCGCGCGGGGCGGGAAGGTTCTGGCTGAGATACTCTTTGGCGACGTCTCGCCGTCCGGAAAGCTGGCCGTGACCTTCTACAGCGACGACAATGAGCTGCCGGAATTCGAGGACTACTCCATGAAGGAGCGGACCTACCGCTACTTTACGGGCCGCCCGCTCTATCCCTTCGGCTACGGCCTGACCTACGGGGACGTCGAGGTGACCGGCGCGCAGATCGTGGAGGACGGGAAGGCCGTCGAGGCGCGTTTCCGGGAGAACGGCAGAGGCGCCACCGGGGAAGTTCTGCAGGTATATGTGAAGAGCGAGGATTCCCCCGACGCCCCGGTCAATCCGCGGCTCTGCGGCTTCGCGAGAATCCGCGCGGAGAAGGGCGGGGAAGGAAGCGTGAGGATCCCGCTGGATCCGGACACGTTCACCGTCGTCAACGAAGACGGGGAACGGGTGAGCGGAGGGAGGAATTACCGGTTCTATATCGGCACGTCCCAGCCCGACGCCCGCAGCGCCGAGCTCACCGGGCGCCATCCCTGCATGCTTTCCTACCGGAAAAAGGATTGAGGACCCAAAAAGATTACTGTATGATAATAAGGCGATAATAAGCTGCCGGCGCGGTCTTTGACGCGCCGGCAGCTTCAGCGATAAGGCAGAACCGGGAGGTGCGGCAATGAGAGAAGAGACAAAAAACAGAATCAGGGACGTCATCCGCGAAGCGGTCCGGGACGGCGTGACGGCCGGCGCGGAATTTCTGGCGGTGAAGGACGGGGAGGAGCTTTTCTTCGACGTCGAGGGGTACGCGAACCTGGAGAAGGCGGTGCCGCTGCGGCGCGATCACATCATGCGCCTGTTTTCCATGACGAAACCGGTCACTTCCGCGGCCGCGATGATCCTGTTCGAGAGAGGTCTGCTCGATTTCGGGGAGCCGGTCAGGGAGCTGATCCCCGGCTTCGGAGCCGACTACACGGTGGAGGAAGGGAAAAAGATCCCCTGCCAGAAGGAGATGACGGTTCTGCAGCTGCTCAATATGACCTCCGGACTCACCTACGGCGCCGGCCTCGATCCCGCCAACAGGGCGACCGCGGAGGTGCTCATGGAGTGCGGAAAAAGAAGAAAGGAAGGCAGGCCGGTCCCGACGATGGAATTTGCCCGGATGCTCGGGCACGCCCCGAGGCTGTTCGAGCCCGATTCCTTCTGGAATTACAGCTTTTCGGCCGACGTGCTGGGAGCCGTGATCGAGTCGGTCAGCAAAATGCGCTTCGGCGATTTCCTGCAGAAGGAGATCTTCGGGCCCCTCGGGATGAAGGACACCGGCTTCTACGTGCCGGAGGAGAAGCAGGACCGTCTGGCGGACGTGTACCACAGCCGCCTGGCGCGCGGGAAGGCGAAGAATAAAGGCGGGGCGGAAGGACGCGGAGGCGCGGGCCCGCAGCCGGAGACGGGCGGGAGCCGGACGCCGGACGCCGCCGAAGTCCTGGAGAAGATGTTTCCCTTCCGCGGCGACAACCTGGAGGTCCTCTACGACATGAAGACGAGGCCGGCCTTCGAGTCGGGCGGAGCGGGACTGGTGTCGACCATCGACGACTATATGCGTTTCCTGAGGATGATTCTCGGGGGCGGCTGCCTCGACGGGACCAGGATCCTGCAGGAGAGGACGGTGAAATACATGCTCTCGGGGCAGCTGACGCCGGAGCAGCAGAAGGGTCTCCGCCGTCACTTCGGCCTGGAGGGCTATACCTACTCCCATCTTTTCCGCCTCATGAAGGATCCGGGACAGTGCGCGGGCCTCACGAGACCGGGAGAGTTCGGCTGGGACAGCTGGACGGGGTGCTTCTTCGCGGGCTATCCGGAGGATGGCCTGGGGTTCATCTTCATGGAGCAGAAGGCGGAATGCGGGACGATTCCCCCGGTGAGGAAAATCAGAAATCTGCTGCTGCTGGATCCCGAGGTGTGACGCCGGGACAGAAAGAACGGTTTTCCGGGGACCCCGGACGCCCCGGGCGGCCGGCGCATCTGCCCACGACGGATATCGCAAAATCCGACGCGTTATGGTAAGATATCAGAAATGACGACGACGGCGGGCCCGCGCGCCGGCCGAGGGAAAATGAGAGGACTACTGCCACGCTGAAGAGTATTCGATCCAGACTGAATTATATCAGGAGCCTCCGGTTCAGGATCATGGTGATGCTGATTCTGATCGGTATCGTTCCTGCGCTCACGGCGACGGCGATCGTCATCCGGAGCTACAAAAACCGCGCGGTCTTTCTCCGCACCAGCAATGTGAAGAGCCAGTGCGACATGCTCTGCAACGGCATTCTCCAGGAGGGCTACATGGAGAATCCCGGTTCGCGGCTCGTGAACGGGGAGCTGGCCCTTCTGTCCAACGTGTACAACGGCAGGCTGCTGATCGTGGATTCGGAGTACCGCGTGATCAAGGACACCTTCGATATCGACACGGGGAAGACCTCCGTGTCGCCGGAGGTGATCAGCTGCTTTCTGAACGGAAAGGGAGAGACCTACTACGACAACAGGAACGCCTACATCGAGGTGACCTCCCCGATCACCGATCCCGCGACGGAGGAGGTCCGGGGCGTGCTGGTGGCGTCGGTCTCGACCAACGAGATCGCCCAGACCGTCCGGGAGCTGGAGAACGAGGGCCTTCTTCTGGTGGCGATCCTCAGCCTCCTGGTCCTCATCGGAGGCTTCTTCATCGCGAATCTGCTGGTCAAGCCGTTCCGCGAGGTCACCCACGCCATCGAGGACGTGACGGACGGCTATGTGGACGAGGCGATCTCCGTGCCTGACTACACGGAGACCGAGCAGATCATCGGCGCCTTCAACAACATGCTCTCCCGGGTCCGCGCCCTCGACAATTCCCGAAACGAATTCGTGTCCAACGTCTCCCATGAGCTGAAGACGCCGCTCACGTCCATGAAGGTGCTGGCGGATTCGCTCAACGGCATGGACAACGTGCCGGTCGAGCTGTATCAGGAATTCATGGCGGATATCACCCAGGAGATCGACCGCGAGAACAACATCATCACCAGCCTCCTGGCCATGGTCCGCATGGACAAGAAGGCCGCGGCGATGAATTTCGAGAAGCTGGAGATCGGGGAGCTGCTCGAGCGGGTCATCAAGCGGCTGAAGCCGATCGCGGACAAGCGGGGCATCAGCCTCATCATGGAGAAGTACAAGCCGGTGGTGGCGGACGCGGATGAGATGAAGCTTTCGCTGGCCTTCTCCAACCTGATCGAGAACGCCATCAAGTACAACGTCGACGACGGCTGGGTCAAGGTCATGCTCCGCTTCGACACGAAGTATTTCTACGTGACGGTGGAGGACGGAGGACTGGGAATTCCCGAGGACCAGATCGATCACATTTTTGAGAGATTCTACCGCGGCGACAAGTCCCACTCGACGACGATCGAGGGAACCGGGCTGGGCCTGGCGATCACGCGCAGCGCGATTTCCCTGCACCACGGCATCATCAAGGTCAAGAGCGAGGTCGACGTCGGGACGAAGTTCATGGTGAGAATTCCGCTGGAGCGCGATCTGTGAGACGGGGATCCGGCCGGAGATACACAAAGAGGTGCGAACATTGACGGGTTTTCTGAGACGACGGACAATCAGGAGAGCGGCGGCGGTCCTCCCGGCCGCCTTCTGCGCGGTCTCCCTGTGGGGATGCGGGCAGACGGAGTCCTCCGACCGCGGTTCCGGATATAAGGTGTACGTCAGCTATCTGAACAGCGAAGAGGACGGGATCTACAAGAAGGAATACGAGGGGAGCGCCGGGACGCAGGAGGAGCTCAGGGACGACCTGATCGCCCTGCTTCAGTACGCCCCGGAAAACGAGGAGTACACGACCCTTCTTCCGGACAGCGTGAAGCTCCAGAGACAGACCCTGGAGAACAAGGTGCTGACCCTGGACTTTTCTCCCGAGTACGAGGAGATGGACAGCACCCGGGAGGTGCTCGCCAGGGCGGGCATCGTGAGGACGATGGTCCAGCTGGAGGACGTCTCCGCGGTCTATTTCACCGTCGACGGCGAGCCGGCCCACTCGCCCTCCGGGGTCGAGCTGGGGGTGATGGACGCGGATTCCTTCGTGGAGGACGCGGGCAAGCAGATCAACGCGATCCAGCACAACGCCATCAACCTCTATTTTGCCAACGAGGACGGAACCGCCCTGCACCGGGAGGCCCGGTCGATCTATTACAGCGCCAGCAAGCCTCTGGAGTGGGCGATCGTCGAGCGCATCATCGCCGGCCCCAAGGTGGAGGGCAACTTCCCGACCGTCCCGGTGACGACGCAGATCATCAGCGTCTCCACGGCCGGCGGCATCTGCTACGTGAATCTCACCCAGACCTTTGTCACCAACGCCCTGAACATGGACGAGAGGCTCCCGGTCTACTCCATCGTGAATTCCGTGACGGACAACTGCCGGGACGTGACGGCGGTCCAGATCGCCGTCGACGGGGACAGCAGCATCATCTTCCGGCAGCAGACGGATCTGAGCAAGCCCTTCGAGCCGGATATGGATCTGGTGGAGGAATCGTAAAACGAAGAAGGACGGAGGAGGGATCCGGCAGGGAGGCCCTCTCCGGCCGCAAAGAGATGACATTTACAGGAGGTGCACGCGATGTATTATGCCGGCGGAAACTATGAGGCGTTCGCCAGACCCGTCAGGCCGAAGGGAGCGGAACGGAAGAACGCTTATATCATCGGAAGCGGCCTGGCGGCCCTTTCGGCGGCCTGCTTCCTGGTCAGGGACGCCCGGATGAGCGGCGGCCGGATCCACATTCTCGAAAAAAATACCCTGTCGGGCGGCTCCTGCGACGGCTACCGGTTCGAGAGCATCGGGTATGTCTCCAGGGGGGACCGCCAGCTCGACAATCACTTTGAGTGTCTCTGGGACCTCGCCCGGTCGATCCCTTCCCTCGAGGACGAGGAGCTGACCGTTCTCGACGAGATCTACAGGCTCAACAAGCGCGATCCGAACTACTCCCTCTGCCGCGTGACCCAGAACCGCGGGGAGGACGCGAAGCCGGGCAGGGAGTATGAGCTCACGGACGCGGGGGCCCAGCAGATCATCCGTCTCTTCTTTCTGAAGGACGAGGAGCTGTACAACCGGAAGATCTCGGAGGTGCTGGATTCCGACACGATGAATTCCGGCTTCTGGCTCTATTTCAGGAGCGTGACGGGGTTTGAGAACTGGCACAGCGCCCTGGAGCTGAAGCGCTATCTCCGCCGTTTTGTCCATCATATCGGCGGGCTGCCGGACATGAAATCCATGCGCTACACAAGGTACAACGAGTACGAATCCCTGATTCTCCCGATCATGTCCTACCTTGAGAAAAACGGCGTGGTCTTCGATTACGGCGTAAAGGTCGTCAACGTCATTTTCGACTGCGGGACTTCCAAAAAATACGCCAACCGCATCGACGTGATCAGGGACGGCGAGGAGGAGAGCATCGATCTCACGGACGACGACCTCGTCTTCATCACCAACGGGAGCTGCACGGAGAACACCGGCATGGGTTCGCAGACGGAGTCTCCCGTCTACAGCACGGAGATCCAGGAGGGCACCGGCTGGGATCTGTGGAGGAGAATCTCGGTGCAGGATCCTTCCTTCGGGAAGCCGGAGGTCTTTCTCAGCGCCCCCGAGCACACAAACTGGGTGAGCGCCACGATCACGACCCTGGACCGGATGATCATTCCCTATATCAAAAAAGTCTGTAAGCGGGATCCGTTTACGGGCAAGGTGGTGACAGGGGGCGTCGTGACGGTGAAGGACTCCTCCTGGCTCCTCAACTGGACGGTGGACCGGCAGCCCGTCTACCGGGATCAGCCCCAGGGGCAGGCGGTGATCTGGCTCTGCGGACTCCGCACGGACAAGCCGGGAGATTACATCGGAAAGACCATGAAGGACTGCAGCGGCCTTGAGATCTGCGAGGAGTGGCTCTACCATCTCGGCGTGCCGGAGGACCAGATCCGGGAGCTGGCGGAACATCACGCCAACACGGTGCCGGTGATCATGCCCTACGTCACGTCGATGCTCATGCCCAGGTCCCCAGGCGACCGGCCGGCCGTGGTGCCGGAGGGAGCCGTCAACTTCGCCTTCATCGGGCAGTACGCGGAGACGCCGCGGGACGCCGCCTTCACGACGGAGTACTCGGTCCGCACGGGAATGGAAGCGGTCTACACGCTGCTGGATATCGACAGGGCGGTGCCGGAGGTCTGGAGAGGCGAATTCGACATGGAGACGCTGCTGGACGCCCTGGTCAGGCTGCAGGACGGGAAGCGGCTGAAGGAGATGAAGCTGGGCTTCAGAAAGAGGATGCTCCTGAAGCAGCTGGTCAAGCGTCTCAGGAGATCGGATCTCATGGAGCTCATGAAGCACTGCGGCCTGATGTGAGACGGCTTTTCCGAAGGACCGCCGCGGTTCGCAGGCGCGGGAAAGAGGAACCCGGACGGCCGCCGTACCGGAAAGAAGCACCAACAGGTTTACATAAAAATCAACGAAAACGGCGGTTTTTACCAACGCGTTTTGCACTGTAACTCTGAAAATACCGGCCCCTGAGGGCCGGTATTCTTGTGGCTGTGTGTTTCAGACGGAGATACGGGTCAGTTCTCGTTGAACAGATCCGCCAGGATCTCCTCCACCGTCATGGAGGCGTAGCCGTCGGGATCCGTCAGGATTCCTTCGCC
>CACYDL010000210.1 GCA_902773195.1 uncultured Lachnospiraceae bacterium | reverse complement strand
GCGTCCTCCAGCCTGCCCGCGACATCTCTGGAGTAGTCCAGCGTCTTCTCGCTGATGGGGAGCACCTTCACCTGAACCGGAGCCAGCCAGGCCGGGAAGCGGCCCTTGGTCTCCTCAATCAGGTAGGCCATGAAGCGGTCTAGAGATCCCAGAATCGCACGGTGGATAACGACAGGTGTCTTTTCCGTTCCGTCGCGGTCAATGTACTTGAGGTCGAAACGCATCGGCAGGCAGAAGTCAAGCTGGCAGGTGGACAGCGTATATTCCACTCCGACCGCGGGCTTCACATAGACATCCAGTTTCGGTCCGTAGAAGGCAGCCTCTCCGATCTCCTCGGTGAATTCAATGCCGAGCTCCTTCAGAACCTCGCGCAGAGAGGATTCCGCCGTATTCCACATCTCATCGTCATCATAGTATTTTTTCTTATCGGCGGGGTCTCTCAGAGACAGCGCGCAGCGATAGTCCGTAATATTGAAGTCCTTATAGACGTCGAAGATCAGGTCGCAGACTGCCGCAACCTCGTCCTTGATCTGTTCCGGGGTGACAAAGAGGTGCGCGTCGTTCTGGCAGAAGTGACGTCCGCGTTCTATCCCCTTCAGGGTTCCGGAAGCTTCGTAACGGAAGTCATGCGCGATCTCACCGATGCGGATCGGGAGGTTCCGATAGGACCGGGGGCGGTTTGCAAAGATGCGCATGTGGTGCGGGCAGTTCATCGGTCGAAGGACGAAGGACTCATCGTCCACTTCCATGGCAGGGAACATGTTTTCTTTATAATGATCCCAGTGGCCGGAGGTCTTGTAGAGCTGGACGGTGCCCACGCAGGGAGTCAGGACGTGCTGATAACCCAGCTTCTCTTCCTTGTCACGGATATACTTCTCCAGCTCGTGCCAGATGATGGTGCCCTTCGGCAGGAACATGGGCATGCCGCGGCCCACAAGATCGTCGGTCATGAAGAGCTGCAGGTCCTTGCCGATCTTCCGGTGGTCGCGCTTCTTCGCCTCCTCCAGCTTCTGGAGGTACACGTCCAGGGCGTCCTTTTTCGGATAGGCGGTGCCGTAGATGCGCTGCAGGGTCTGGCGGCTGGCGTCTCCCCTCCAGTAGGCGGCGTTGCAGGCCGTCAGCTTGAAGGCCTTGACCGCTCCGGTGGAGAAGAGGTGCGGACCGGCGCAGAGGTCGGTGAATTCGCCCATCTTATAGAAGGAGATCTCCGCGTCCGCGGGCAGGTCGTTAATGAGCTCCACCTTGTAGGGCTCGTCCTTCATGAGCTCCAGCGCCTCGGCTCGGGGCAGGACGAACTTCTCCAGCTTCTGGTTTTCCTTGACGATCTTCTTCATCTCCGCCTCGAGCTTTTCGAGGATGTCGGGCGTGAAGTTCACGGGGGAGTCGAAGTCGTAGTAGAACCCCTCGTCGATGGCGGGACCGATGGTCAGCTTCGTCTCGGGATAGAGCCGCTTCACCGCCTCGGCCAGGATGTGGGAGGCCGTGTGCCGGAAGGTCCGCGCTCCGTCGGGATCGTCGAAGGTCAGAAGCTCCACCTCGGCGTCGGCGGAAAGAGGGGTGGTCAGATCGGAGACCTTGCCGTTCACCCGGGCGCAGAGCACCTCGCGGGAGATCAGCTCGGCCTCCTTTGCCGCGTCGTACACGGTGACGGGCGCGTCGAAGGAAAGGACCTTCTCGCCGAATTTAACGTTGAACATTGCCGTAGTCCTCCTTGCGGGAGTTTTTCCGGGACAGGATCCGTTCCCATAAAGAAAACGGACCGATCCCGCCGGCCCGCCCGGATCTCCCGGATTGCCGGGAAAAAGGAAACGCCGGGGTACGGACCGTCATACAATGGGGCTTGTATGAGACCGTTCGGGGTGCGGATGACCGCACGGTTCCACCCGAGCTTTTCACTCAATTCTATGAACTTATAAAGCCGTTTTATTCGGCAGGGCGGTACCCGTTCACTTCCGCGGAAACAATCCCAGCTCCTGTTTCTCTCTGTGCGCGGCGGCATGGACGGACATATCCCATGATGGTATTATACCACGTTTTCTGCGTCTGTCAACCGTGATTCTGCACAAAGTTCCGC
>CACYDL010000209.1 GCA_902773195.1 uncultured Lachnospiraceae bacterium | reverse complement strand
CCGGCCAGCACTTTGTCGTAAGAGCGACGTACTCGCGGTATCCCTTGTGGCCCTCGACCCAGTCCTTCAGCGTAAGCTCATACTGCGCGAGCTTGGCAAGGATTTCCGGCTTCTTGTTGCCGGCGCCGAGGTCGGCTTCCATATCCTTGACCACTTCCGGAATTCTCTCGTCGCCTTCATGCTTCAGGAAGGATTCATAGAGATCAAGCTCGGAGTTCTCCTCGATCTCCACGCCGAGGTTGTAGAGCTGCTTGATCGGCGCGTTGCAGGCAAGGAAGTTCATCGGACGCGGTCCGAAGGAGATGATCTTGAGGTTCTGAAGAGCGTAGACAGCCTTTGCCACCGGAATGAACTCATGGATCATATCCGCGCACTCCTCGGCGTCGCCCACCGGATATTCGGGGATATAGGCCTTCACGTTGCGGAGCTGCAGGTTGTAGCTGGCGTTCAGCATACCGCAGTAGGCGTCGCCTCTGTCGGAGGAAAGAACGGCGATGTCTTCCTCGGCGGCCGCGACAAACATCTTCGGTCCGTCGAAATGCTTCGCGAGAAGCGTCTCGGAAATCTCCGGTCCGAAATTGCCGAGATAGACGCAGAGGGCGTTGCAGCCGGCCTTCTTGATGTCGTCAAGGGCGTTGACCATGTCGATCTCGCTCTCGATGATGGTAACGGGACATTCATAGATTTCACTGGAATCATATTTGGCGTTGTAAGCTTTGACAAGCGCTTCTCTTCTTGTCTTCGTGAGGCTTGCCGGGAAGCAGTCGCGGCTGACGCCGACGATTCCGATTTTGATTGCCGGTGTGTTTTTCATGGTTTTCTTCCTTTCCTGTAAGTATGGCGCGGATTCTTGATCCGCAGTTTAGTATATCAGCATACGGCACCGGGGGCAGCTCACCGCGCCGTTCAGCCTTCTGTCACGTCTCAGAGCAGCGGGAACAGATCCTTGAGCGCCGGGTAGAGACCGCGGAACACCTTGTATTTCTGATCGTAGAGTTCCGTGAGTTCCGGATCCGGCCTGACGGTATCCGTGACCTTGATCAGCGCGGCGGCAGCCTCGCCGACGGAAGCGTACTCTCCGCAGGCAACCGCGGCGAGAATCGCGCCGCCGTATCCCGGTCCCTGCTCCGTCTCGGGGACGAGGAGCTCGATTCCCAGAACATTGGCGATAATCTTCTTCCAGAGGGGGCTCTTCGCTCCGCCTCCGCAGATCATGCTCCTGTCCACCTTGATGCCGAGCGCTCTGGCGGCCTCAAGAGAATCGCGGATCCCGAAAGCGACGCCTTCCAGCACGGCCTGGGTCATGTCCTCGCGGGTGGTGTCCATCGTCATTCCGATGAAGCAGCTGCGCGCGGCGGGGTCGTTGTGCGGCGCTCTCTCTCCCATGAGATAGGGAAGATAGAATACGTGGTTCTTCCCGAGCCTGTCGTCCGTGATGCCCTTCTGTTCGCCGGTGTATTCCGACGTCCGGATGATCTCTTCCATCCACCACTTGTTGCAGGAAGCCGCGGAGAGCATGCATCCCATGAGATGCCATCCACCGTCCGCGTGGGCGAAGGCGTGAAGGGCATTTCCGGAATCCACGCCAAACCTGCTGCTGGAGATGAAAATCGTGCCCGAGGTGCCCAGGGAGATGTTGCATCCGCCGTCTCCGACGACGCCGGTTCCGACGGCAGCCGCCGCGTTGTCACCGGCGCCCGCGACGACCTTCACCGTCTCGGGAATGCCGAGCTTCTTCGCGATCTCGGGTCTGACCGTACCGACGACCTCGTAGCTCTCGAAGAGCTTCGGCATCATCTTCTCCTCGATGCCGCAGATGCGAAGCATCTCGGCGGACCAGCACTTGTTCCTGACGTCGAGAAGCAGCATGCCGGAGGCGTCCGAGTAATCCGTGCAGTGAACGCCTGTCAGGATATAGTTGACATAATCCTTCGGCAGCATGATTTTGGCGACGCGGGCGAAGAGCTCGGGCTCATTCTTCTTCATCCAGAGAATCTTGGGCGCCGTGAAGCCGGCAAAGGCGATATTCCCCGTGTATTCCGTCAGCCTGTCCTTCCCGATTTCGTTGTTGAGGTAATCCGTCTCCTCCTGGGTGCGGCCGTCGTTCCAGAGAATCGCGGGGCGGAGCACGCGGTCCTGATCGTCCAGCACGACGAGGCCGTGCATCTGGCCGCCTGCGCCGATTCCGGCGATCTGGGAGGGATCGGCGTCAGCGATCAGCTCCCGGATTCCCTCCTCGACGGCGCTGATCCAGTCCTCCGGCTTCTGTTCAGACCAGCCCGGATGCGGGAAAAACAGCTCATACTCCTTTGAGACGATGTTTTTGATCTGTCCCTTCTCGTCCATGAGAAGAAGCTTGACGGCAGATGTTCCGAGATCGATTCCGATGTATAACATGGTTTCCTCCTGGTGCGTGTATGTGGGTGAATTGTAATCCTGTACAAACTTTCATCAACGGAATTGTGAATTTTACCGCAATCGTTTAAGTGGCGTCTCTTCACGCTTCCCGCGTCACAGTTCCCGGATAAACTTCTCCATGAAATGCCAGGCCACGCCCATCATTCCCGCCTTCGTGGGATACTTGCCGAGGCGGATAAAGTCCTTCTCGGCGTCGAAGGGGCTCCTGGACAGAATCTTCCGGCGCAGGGCCGGGAGGTAGGGCTCGAGATAGGAGCTGGCAAAGCCCCCGAGTATCACGTTCGAGTCGAAGGCCATCCTGAGGTTGTGGATCGCGATGGAGAGATAATCGAGAATCTCTCCCCAGAGTTTTTCGTATTCCTCGTTGCCGTCCTCGAGGCCGCTGAAGAATTCCTCCGCCGTCACGCCCAGATCCCTGGTGAATCTCAGCGCGCTGCAGTAGGCCTCGAGGCAGCCTTTTTTGCCGCAGTTGCAGACGCGTCCGTCCGGAACGATGCACATGTGCCCGAACTCGCCGCTCCTGCCGTGCGTTCCGAAATGAGGCCTTCCGTCGAGAAAGACCGCCCCGCCGATGCCGTTTTCCAGAAAGAGATAGACAAAGTCTTTTCCTCTCTCCTTCGGGCTCAGCCCGAGCCATTCCGCGGCGCCGCCGCTGGTGCTGTCGTTCTCGATAAAAACCGGATAGGGGATCGGCCTGCGGACGGCGCTGAGGGAGATATCCTTCATGCCGAGCGTGGGGGAGAGAACCACCGTGTCCTCTTCCTGGTCGATGACCCCCGGAAACGTGATGCCGACTCCGAGGAGCTTCTCCTCGTCCAGCCGGTTCTCCCGGAGGAATACCTCCAGCTCGTCGGCGATCTGTCTCCCGATCTGCTCCCCTTCCGAGGAGACGACCGGAACGCTCCTGTAGCCCAGCTCATTCTGCCTGATGTCCGTAAGGATCATGCGGAGGCGGGTGGCGGAAACGGCGACTCCCACCGAGTAGCGGATGGTCTCATTGACGATATAGCCGACGGCAGGACGTCCCCCCGTCGATTTCTGTATCTCTCCGGGCCTGATCAGGCCGGCGTTGAGAAGCTCCGCGATGTTCTGATGAACCGTAGGCAGACTGTATCCCATCGCCGCGGCAAGCTGCTGCTTGCTCACAGGAGTCTCGGAATCATAGATATAGCGAAACATCCTGTTCCTGGTCTGGCGCCGTCGTTCTGTGATAACCGAATTCAGCTGGTCCATAGTATTCCCGTAAACAAAACTCTTCTCCGGATGGCTGTACACGGAGACGCATCCAGGATAATATCTCATCCACACAGAAAAAGAAGACTTTTATAAATCCTCTTTACTTAATTATGAATATAATCAGAAACGGGGAAGTTGTCAACTGTCAGCCGAACTCGTTCTTCCTTTTGCCCGGGTTTTGCTTAAACGTTTTCGTCAATCCGCGGGGGCCATCCCGCACGCGGCATACAGAGCGGCGGCCTCCCGCATGGCGGCGTCGTCCGTGTGGAAACCCGGGCGGTGGAGATCCTCCACCGCCTCCCCCGCCGTCCGGCTTCCGACCCAGAAGAAGAAGGACGGAACGTAGTTCCCGTACAGGGCAAAGTCCTCGCTGGCCAGCGAGGGAGGCGCGTCCGTGACGCGGTCTTCGCCGACCGCCGACGCCGCGGCGCGTCGGGCCTTCTCCAGCATTTCCCGGCTGTTGCATACGGGCGGTATCCTCTCCTCCCATTCGATGTCGGAGCCGCACTCAAACGCTGCCGCGGTGTGACGGACGATGTCCCCGATCCGCTGCAGTCCCCGGTCCAGCGCGCTCTCCGACAGGGCCCGGAGCGTCGCTCTCAGCTCCACCCGGTCCGCCACGATATTCGCGGGGCCTCCGCCCTGTATCATATTGACGGAAAGCACGACGGAGTCGAGGGGACTGGTGTTTCTGCTCACGACGGTCTGCAGGGCGGTGACGACGGACGCCGCGCACACGATGGGATCCCGGTTGAGATGGGGCATCGATCCGTGGCCGCCCGAGCCCAGGATCGCGATCTTCATATTCCTCTTGCCTGCCATCAGCGGGCCTCCGTGGCACACGACCATCCCGCTGTCCACCGAAGGCCAGTTGTGAAGCCCGAAGGCGCAGTCCGGATGAACCACGTCGAAAAGCCCCGCGTCGATCATCATCCGGGCCCCCTTCGTCCCTTCCTCATGGGGCTGGAACAGGAGATCCACCGTATTCCTGAGCTTTCCCTCCCGCTTCATGCGGGAGAGGATCCGCGCCGCGCCGAGCAGCGAAGCTGTGTGAAAATCGTGGCCGCAGGCGTGCATCACCCCCTCGTTCCGCGATTTCCAGGGACTGTCGTAGGTCTCGGTCCGGGGCAGGGCGTCGATATCCGCCCTCAGCAGAACCTCCGGGGTCCCCTCCTCCCCTTCGATGCGCGCTGCCGCGCCCGTCCTGACGGGAAGGTCCAGAAGGGCGATCCCGGGGATCTGCTCCAGAAATTCTCTGATCTTCCGCGTCGTCCGGAATTCCTCGCCGGATAATTCGGGGTACATATGGAGATCCCGCTTCACCGCGAGAATCTCCTCATACTCCTGTTCGCTCAGTCTGAGTTCCTCCATTGTCTCCGCCTCCGCCTTCCTGTATTCCTTTGGTCTGCTTTTCTCTTTGGCCTGTTTTTCTCTGTGATCCGCTGTTCTCTTTGGCCTGTTTTTCTCTGTGATCCGCTGTTTCTCTGATCTATCGATATATTTATAACACATATTGGTTTTCCTGAAAATCCGGCGCCGCCGATGGCGCGGCGGAGACGCCCTCTCCCGTGTCCTCCCCCGCGCTTCTTTCGGTTCACACTGTTTTCATTTCATGATATACTGAAATATAACTACCGCGAAAGAAGAGGTACTTCATGTCGAACAGACGATTATCCAGAAAGCGCCGCCGTCAGAGGCAGCTTCGCATCATCTATACAAGCGTCATCCTTCTTGTCGTGGCCGTCACGGCGCTCGCCGTCGGCAGCACGATTCACAGCAACCAGCAGAAAAACGACCGGATCCGGGCCGCCAAGGCGGCCGAGATCGAGGCGGAGGAACAGGCGATCGCCGACAAGAGGGCCATCATCGCCCAGGCAGAGGAAATCGCCTCCACCTACGACTACGACGGCGCGATCGCCCTGCTTCAGCAGCAGGAGCATTATGACACCGACACGGAGCTCATCAACGCCATCGCGAAGTTCACCGCCTCGAAATCCATGCTCGAGGCCAAGGATCCGCTCAAGGTCCCCCACATCTTCTACCATTCCCTGATCGTGGACACCGCCCGGGCCTTTGACGCCTCCAAATGGGGAGAAGAAACCGTGGGCGGCATCAACGCGTGGATGACCACCATCGAGGAATTCGACGAGATCACCCGTCAGATGTACGAGAACGGATGGATTCTGGTCCGTATGCGGGATCTGGTCAACGAGACGACGGACGCGGACGGAACGGTACACCTCTCACAGAACCGTTCGCTCCTGCTTCCCGCTGACAAGCACCCCTACGTCCTTTCCATCGACGACTGGAGCTATTACCACTCCTACGAGGGAAAGGGCTACGGCGACAAGGCCGTGCTGGACGAGAACGGCAATGTGAAGGTTCAGTACACCGACGCCCAGGGGAACGTGGACGTCGGCAACTACGACGTCGTCCCCAGGCTCAACGCCTTCATCGACGAGCATCCCGACGCCTCCTACAAGGGAGCGCGGGGCCTCATCGCCATGACCGGTTACAACGGCGTGTTCGGCTACCGGACGGACGTCGCCTACAAGACCGGCGAGAATCTCGACCGCGACCAGGCCGCCTGGCTCGAAGCCCATCCCGAGTTCGACTGGGACACCGACGTGGCGGAAGCCAAGAAGATCGCCGAGGCCTGCAAGGCCTCCGGCTGGGAATTCGCCTGCCACACCTGGGGCCACCTCAGCGTGACGGACAAGAGCGTCGAAACACTCTCGACCGATCAGGGGAAATGGCAGAACACCGTGGCGAACATCACGGGGCCGACGGATACGATCATCTTCGCCCACGGAAACGACATCGGGACGTGGCGGCCCTACGACGCCTCGACCAACGAGGTCTACGCCTATTTCAAGAGCATCGGATACAATTTCTACGCCAACGTCGACGCCTCCAACGAGTACTGGGTCCAGATCCAGGACGGCTTCTGCCGGCAGGGACGTATCGACTGCGACGGTCTCCAGATGTGGCGGGCCCTCTCAGGCACGGCCTCGAAGAACGTCTTCGAGAGCCTGTTCGACGTCAACTCGGTGTTCGACAGCCGCCGGCCCACGCCTGTGTCGGCGACCGGCAAGGCCTGATCCTGCGCTGATCCTGTGGGCAGGACGCAGGCAGGCCTCTCCTCCGGGCGCGATCCGGCCTCCGCATAAAGAGCGGGACTGCCCCTTTGTATCAGCGCAACCGTCTTGCCTGAAGAATCATTTCATGATATGATTTAGTTTGTCTGTCCGGCAGATGCGGCCGGCCGCGGCGGTTCACCGGAAGCGCGCCGCGCTTATTCGAACCGTGCCGCGCAGTACTGCCCGCAGCGTTTAAGCAAGTATATTTCTGTATCGAAATCAAGGGAGGAAAGAGAAGTGGAAGTCTGGCAGATATTACTGATTATTCTGGCGGTCCTGGTGGCGGCGCTCGTCGTCCTTTATTTCCTTGGAAAGCGGCTTCAGAAGAAGCAGGCCGTCCAGCAGGAGCAGATGGAGGCCAACAAGCAGCAGGTCACGCTGCTGGTCATCGACAAAAAACGCCTGCGGGTCACGGAATCGGGACTTCCCCAGAATGTGATCGATCAGGTGCCCAGGCTCATGAGACGGAGCAAGCTTCCCGTCGTCAAGGTCAAAATCGGACCCAGAATCATGACGATGATCGCCGACGAGTCCATCTTCGACATCATCCCCGTGAAGAAGGAAGTCAGGGCGACGATCTCCGGCATCTACATCACCGATGTGAAGGCCGTCCGCGGCAAGCTTCCCGTCCCGGAGAAGAAAAAGAAGGGACTTCGGGCGAAATTCGCCAGCTGGAGAACCCGCGCCACGAAGGAGCTCTCTTCCTCCGAGAGCAGTTCCGGAAAATCAAAAAAGAAATAAGCATCGGCAGAATAACAGGAGTCCGGCGGCATCGTGCCGCCGGACTCCTTCTCTCTTCAGCCGGTTCTCTGTAAAGAGCATCCTCTGTCCCGCCGCGGCCGCCCCTCTGTCACAGGCACCCGCTCTCCGGTCGTATTTCCATGACAAGCCGGCAGTTCTCCAGCTCCTCCCCGTTCTGCAGTGTGACGTAACAGATCTCCGCGGTGAGGACGTCGTCCGCATGGCGCACGGACAGCCCGGTCGTCCGTATTTCCATGGGCAGGCTGCCGTACCGGGTCTCATAGAGGAAAACGTGTCTCAGGCCTTTCTCAAAGACCAGCTTCGCCGCCGCCTCTCCCTTTTTTTCCACCTCGATCCGGCGGTCCGTAATCACCGCGTGACTGCGGGTCCTCTCCCCGGAACCGCTGAGATCCTCGTCGTACTTCACATGGTACCGTCCGGACACTTTCCTGCAGAATCCGTCGGTCTCAAAGCTCGCGGAATCCGCCCCGGTCCTTGTGATCCTGATGTGCGCCCCGCAGCTCATGCTCAGTACTCCTCGATGGGCACGAGCCTGGCCGTCTTTACGTCGATGGGCAGGATCGAATTGGCGAATTCGGCAAAGCGCTGGGCCTCGTCGCTCACGAAGAACCGGTAAGGGGTCGGCTCGTCCTCCCGCCGCGGCTGATCGGAATCCAGATGCATCTTCTCCAGCATCGTCTTCAGCTCTCCCGCCGTCTCGTAGGCAGGATTCACCAGATGGATCCTGTCTCCCACCAGCCCCCGGATCGCGCTCCTCAGCAGAGGGTAGTGGGTGCAGCCGAGGATCAGGGTGTCGACGTCGTGCTCCAGCACGTCGTCCAGATACCGCATGAGGATCTCTTCCGTGACCCTGTCGTGGGTCCATCCCTCCTCGACGAGGGGCACCAGCAGCGGACAGGCCTTTCCGATCACCGTCACGTCCGGCCGTATCGCGTGGATGGCGCTGTCATAGGCGCGGCTTCCGATGGTCGCTCTCGTCGCGATCACGCCGATCCGGCCGTTTTCCGTCGTCTCGCAGGCGACTCTCGCCCCGGGCTCGATCACGCCGATCACCGGCACGCCCGCCTCCTCCCTCACGACGTCGAGGGCGAAGGCCGTGGCGGTGTTGCAGGCGGTGACGATGGCCTTGATCCCCTGGGTCCTGAGAAAGCGCACGATCTGACGGGAATACCGCTGAACCGTCTGTCTTGACTTCGAGCCGTAGGGAACCCGCGCGGTGTCGCCGAAATAGACGATTTTCTCCCTGGGCAGATTCCTCATGATCTCGCGGGCCACCGTGAGACCTCCGAGTCCCGAATCGAAGACGCCGATCGGGGCCTCCCTTGAGACGGCTTCACTCATGGCGTCCCTCCTCTGCCCTCGCGTCGAGCACCCTGTTGATCGTCCTGTACTGGTTGTCGATGTGCAGCGTCGTCAGGCGCACCGCCTCCTCTTTGTCCCTCATCTCCAGAGCCCTCACGATGGCGTCGTGCTCCCTGACAAGCACCTGCCGGATATCCTTGTCCTTCAGATACTCCACGCGGAACCGGTACATCTGCTCCCGGAGGTTGTTGAGCATCTGAATGAGTCTCCGGTTGTTGGTGCCCCTGTAAATGATGTCGTGGAAATGCTCGTCGGCCTCCCCGAGGGCGGTGAGATCGGCGTTTTTGCCTGCCACTTTGACCGCAAACGCCTCCTCCGCGGCCCGGAGGGCCAGGATGTCCTTTTCGGTCATGTAGTCGCAGGCCCTGGTGATGGCGAGAACCTCCAGACTTCTGCGGACCTCGAGTACGTCGTTGAGCTCCTGCCTGGTAATCTCCGCCACATGGGCTCCGCGTCTCGGGAGCATGACTACGAGTCCCTCGTGCTCCAGCTTGCGGATGGCCTCCCGGATCGGCGTCCGCGAGACCCCCAGCTTGTTCGCCAGGGCGATCTCCATGAGCCGTTCTCCCGGCTTCAGGTCCCCTCTCAGGATCTGTCTTCTCAGCTTCAGAAAAACCACCTCGCGGAGAGGCATGTAGTCGTCTTCTCCGGCCTCATTCATCTGTCTTGCGTCCAGGTCCGTCATCCCTGTCTCTTCCTCCGTTCTCCGGCCATGTCAGAAAGGTTCTTGCGGAAGGATATTTCGTTCTCAGATAATCTCTGCATCTCTCGGCCGTCTCCCGCTCCCGGAAAATGCCGAATACCGTCGGTCCGCTCCCGCTCATGACGGCATTTTCCGCACCGGCCGCGATCATGTCCGCCTCGATCCCGTGGATGAGGGGGTATTTCCCCGCGGTCACGCTTTCCAGGACGTTGGACATGCATGACCCGTCGGTCATTCGTCCGATATCTCCCTCCCGAATCGCCTCCACCATGGCGTCCACGTCGGGGTGCCGTATGGTTTCATCCAGCACCAGCCCCGAGTAGACCTCCTTCGTGGAGACGTTGATATTCGGCTTGCACAGGAGGATCCACACGAAGGGCATGCCGGGAAGAGGCGTCAGGATCTCGCCGATCCCTTCCGACAGGGCCGTCCCTCCGAGAATGCAGTACGGGACGTCCGCCCCGATCTGCTTTCCCCTGTCCATCAGCTGCTTTCTTCCGAGCCCCAGGCGGAAGAGCCGGTTGACCCCGATCATCGCGGCCGCCGCGTCCGAGCTCCCCCCGGCCAGTCCGGCCGCGACGGGGATGAACTTCTCCAGACGGATATACAGGCCGTCGGTGACGCCGAACTCCCGCATCAGCAGAGAGGCCGCCCTGACCGCCAGATTTCCCTCGTCCTTCGGAATGTAGCAAAGGTTCGTCTCCAGCCGGATTCCCGGCCTGCCGCTCTCCGCCCTCATCTCGATCCGGTCATACATGCCCACCTTCTGCATGACCATGCGGACTTCGTGATAGCCGTCGTCCCGTCTCCTCACGACGTCAAGGGACAGATTGATTTTCGCCGTGGCGCGAAGATACATAGTTCCTCCGTCAATCCGCACTCCGCCGGGCAGGAGCCTGCCCTCCGCGGAGATTGCATCAGAATTGTATTTTGTATACAGGATTATTATATGCGTTCGCCACCCGTGAAGCAAGGACAACTTGCGCCCGGACTGTAAAGAACCTATAATAACAGGTGTTAACTTATCCCATCACCCCGATAAGGAGCTTCTATGATCCGTACAATCCTGGCAGTACTTTTTGCGGCAGTCTACTGCATCATCAGCATTCCGCTGCTGCTTGTCGAAACACTGATCCGCCGGTTCCATCCCCGCGCCGCGGAGTATTCCATGCTGAGAATCGTGCAGGCGGCGCTCCGCATCGTTCTGTTCATCTGCGGGGTCAAGGTCACGGTAAAGGGACTTGAGAATATCGTCGAGGACGAGGCGGTCCTCTTCGTCGGAAACCACCAGAGCATCTTCGACATCGTCATCAGCTACACGCAGATGAAGAACCGCTGCGGCTATATCGCGAAGAAGAATCTCGCGCATATTCCGATTCTGTCCTGGAACATGCGTTTCCTCTTCTGTCTGTTCCTCGACCGGAATGACCTGAAGCAGGGCTTTGAGACCATTCAGAAGGCCATCGACTACATCCACAACGGCATTTCAGTCTTCATCTTCCCCGAGGGCACCCGCAACAAGACCGGCGTGCAGACGCAGCTCTCCGAGTTTCACAGGGGAAGCTTCAAGGCGGCCCAGCGGACGGGATGTAAGATCATCCCCGTCTCCTTCAACAACACCGCCGCCATCTTTGAGGCGCAGTTCCCCAGGGTGAAGCCCACCCACGTCATTGTGGAGTACGGGACGCCGGTGTACTACGGCGATCTGAGCCGCGAGGAGCAGAAGCACATCGACGAGGTATTCCGCGGCAGACTGGCCGAGATGGTCGCCAACAATATGGCGGAGTGACAGCGCCCGCGGGCGCGCCCGTGAAAAAGAGGACCGGCTCACCGCCGGTCCTCTTCTGATTCGTCAGTTTTCTTCTCCGT
>CACYDL010000208.1 GCA_902773195.1 uncultured Lachnospiraceae bacterium | reverse complement strand
GTTGCTCTGTGACGAGACTTTGCTGAGAATGTTCTTGAGCACTTTTGTCATCTGTGTCTTGAACACAAGGACGAGGGCAATCAGGACCAGAAGAATCAGGACGATTTCGACCACCGCGACTCCTTCTTCCTCAGCAATAAAGGCATTCAGCTCGTTCATCTCTCCACCTCCCTTCCTGGGCGGGCGTGCCTTCGGCCCGTCCCGCCGTCATTCTATGAACAGCGGCTCCGCCGGCCTGACCGGGGTCATCAGACCTTTCGCGGAGCGGCAGTCCACGCCTCCGGACGGCGTCCTCCCCGCCGCGTACCGGCGCGCCGTCTTTTTAAGCGGCGCGTACTCCCGTCCGTCACTCCCGCGGCGCGACTTCCGCGCCGCTTCCGTAAAAAAGCCGTCACGAAAGAAAGCCGTGCCTGCGCGGCGGACGGAACCTGTTCTCCGTCTCCGCGCCCCGGGTGCGGGGATGTCGTGTTATCGCTGAAATTCCCGGCCGGACGGCCGGGCCTGCGGGAAAGAATTTCCCGGATTGGCTGCAGACAGTTTCAAAAGTGAATCTTCTCTCCCTCTGGGAGAGTAAGGCAAGTATAGCCTCCCGCGGGGGGATTTGCCAGTCGGAATAATACACAAAGATCAGCCGGTTCTGCACTGGCAGAACGCCGAAAAGAGATGAGCAGGCGCTCAGTTATGCCGGTCACACGGAATCATTGCAGAAGGCAGTGATTCCGGTGTAACTGCCTGTAGCGCGGCACAGAACGGAAAACGGCCGGTATTTGCGACCGCGGGTAGAACGGCGCCGCTTTTCTCCTGATTTCAGGCACGAAAAAAGCCGGCCCCTCAGGGCCGGCACAAGCCGCGAAATGTCCGGAGGATCACTCCCGCCGGTTCACGACAGGCCCGGCTGCGGTTTCCGACGCGCGAAACCGGCCGGGGTTCCTCTGTATCACAGAAGCAGCCGTCGTTCCTTTTATCTTACGGATTCCACCAGGGACAGCGCGTCGTCCCCGGAGAGCAGGTAGACGCCCGCGTTCGCGGAGTAGCTGAAGCCGTCCCTTGACCAGGTCACCAGCTGGAGGCAGTCCTCCGCGTCCCCGCTCACATGGAAGCAACACCCGTCGCCCGCCTTGAGGGAGTCGTCCTCGTAGGCGTAGGTGTTGTAATCGCCGCTGACGTCCTCTGCCGTTCCTTTTCTGATCCTGAGCAGCTCATCACCCAGCTCCGACTCATAGATGACCTCCACCAGACCGGACCCGTCGGAGCGGATCACCCTCGAGACGCTGTCGGCAAAGGCTTCCGGCGCTTCCAGGGCAAATCCCGTCGACGTCTCGCATTCCGTCATCGACTCGTATTCACGGAACGGATTGGCGGCGGAGGGCTGCCCCGCCTGCGCCAGATCCGCCGTTTCCTCCGCGGCGTAGCCGCCGGTCGTCATATCCTCCCCGAAGGCGCCGGCATCCGCCGTCTCTTCCTCGAAACCGCCAGTCACCGCCGCCTCTTCCCCGTTCCCGGCGGCGTCCGCCTCCGCCGGCTCGTCGGGCATGGCGGCCAGGCGGATACTGCCGTCCTCCTCCGCCACAGCCGCGTTCTTCACCGCGGAGGGCGTGACGGCGACGCCCCTGTTCCGTATCAGGGAGACCGAGAGCAGGATCACGGCCACGGCGGCCGCGGCTCCGATCAGTCCGGCGCTGAGCCTCCGGAGCGTCCCCATCCGGGTGGTTCTCCCTCCGTCGATCCGGACCACCCTGCCGCTCCCGGCGGGCCCGGACGCGCCCCGGCTTTTGTCCGCCTCCAGGATCAGGTCATCACCTATATCGTTCAAAGCCCTGAGCAGATCGTTTCCGGTCATGGTCTGATACCTTCCTTCTTCAATACTTCCGCGAGTTCCTTCCTCGTCCGCAGGAGGGTCATCTTGACCTTGCTCTCCGTGACGGACAGATCCTCCGCGATCTTCTTCACCGGGTCCATGTACCAGTAGCGCCTCACAAAGATGACGCGCTTTTCCTCCGGAAGCCCCTTGAGAAACGCCTCAAGGGTCTCCTTCAGGACGTAGCCCTCGGCCGACCAGGAGGCCGCGCCCGCGTCGGCGACACATTCCTCCAGCTCGTCCAGCACGGCCGTGCCCTCTCCTCCGCCCCGCTTGCCGGCGCGGTTCTTCTCCAGGATATTCAGGGCGAGGTTCCGGGTTATCTTACCGAGAAACGCTTTGAGCACGACAGGTCTTGCCGGAGGGATGGCGTTCCACGCCCGCATCCATGTGTCGCTGACGCATTCCTCCGTATCCTCCCGGTTTCCCAGTATGTTGATCGCTATCGTCCCGCAGTACCGCCCGTATTTCTTCTCCGTCTCCGCGATCGCCGATTCCGACCGCTCCCAGAAAAGATTTATGATTCTGCTGTCGTCCATATCGCAGGTCCTCGTTCCGACGACGGCTCTGAACTAAAAGACAGAAAGATCCGCTCCGCCGTCACAGCTTGTTTCCGTTCTCCTAAAGATCATAACCGATACCGGTGCAAAAGGCAATTATCCCTGCATTTCCCTCAGCAGGGCGGAGAAGCCTCCTTCCCGGAACACGTCTCTGTAATATGTCACCTCGGCGTCGATGATCCCGTCCAGCGCCTTCATCCCGAGCAGCTCCACGGGCGCCTTGTCATCCGTGAGAAGCAGATCGCCCGCCTCATAGGGGCGCAGCCGGTCCGCCACCCGAAACATGAGGGAGGAAAGCGCCGGATCGGAGAGCCGCCCCGCGACTTCCCGGAGCTCCCCGCCTCCCACGGCCTTCCCTGAGGCCAGCAGGATGCGGTTGGTGCTCCATTCTATGTCCGCGCAGCTCACACAGGGGAACACCGACGCGATCGTGTCGGAGAGACAGGCGTTGATCCCCTTCGGCTCGTCCGTCTTCATGTTCATATTGACGACCATGACGCCTCCGGGGAGAAGATGGCGCCTCACGGATTCAAAGAACTCTCTCGAGGACATCTGAAAGGGAATCGTGATGTCCCGGTAGGCGTCGACCATGATGACGTCATAGAGGCCGTCGTCCAGATCGATGAAGGCCCTTCCGTCGAGGGACGAGATTTTGATCTCTTCGGGCATCTCGAAGTATTTTCGGCCCAGCATCGTGATCTTCCCGTCGATCTCCACTCCCCGGATGCCGGAGACTTCGAAATATTCACCGCACTGGCGGGCGAAGGTTCCCGTTCCGTTGCCGAGAATGAGCACGCTGACGCCCTCCGCCGCGCCGTCTCCCGCGTCCGGGCCTTCCGCCGCTTTTCCGGCCCCAGCTGCGCCTTCCGTGGCATTTCCGTCCGCCGCTGCGCTTTTCACCGCATTTCCGGCCGCCGCTGCGCCTTCCGCCGCGTTTCCGTCAGAGGCCGCCCCGGCGCCGCGTTTCCTCTCCCGGGCGCCGGCCAGCAGGGGGGCTGCCAGGGCGTAGTCGTAATACATGCCCGAAAGGCCTCCGTTCTTCTTCAGAACGGACTGCACGCCGAAGAGGACGTTGGTGGAGAGAATCACGTTCTCCTCGTCTTCCCTGACCTGCAGGTAGTTGTAGACCGATTCGCCTTCATAGAGAAGATCGTCCTCCCAGAAGGCGAACCCGCTCCGGGTGCCTGCCGCGGAAAACAGGAGGATCAGCACCGCCGCCATGGCGGTGCCCCAGCGGCGCCGGCCCGCGCTGAGGAAATAGACCGCGGCCAGAACCAGGAGCACGCACGAAAAGATGATAAAGGTGGCGGAAGTGCCCACATTCGGAATGGTGACAAAGGTGGGAACGAACGTCCCGATGATGCTGCCGGCCGTGTTGAAGGCCTCGAGCGCGCCCACGGTGCGGCCGCTCACCTCCTTCCCCGTCACGGTGTAGCGGGCGAGGGACGGCGTGCAGGTTCCCAGCAGAAAGCAGGGGAATACAAAAATCAGGAGACAGGCGAGAAAGGCCGACGAGACCAGATAGTTCTGCCTCAGGGCCGCCACCGTGATCCCGGTCACCCCCAGGATCACGAATTTTCCGACAGAAGGAATCGCGGCGATCCACACCGCCGCGATGAGGAGCCTCCCGTAAAGCCGGCCGGGATCGGGATTCCGGTCGGCGGCCCGGCCGCCCCAGACGTTTCCGGCGGCCATGGCGATCATGATGACGGCGATGATAATCGTCCACACGATCTGGGATGAGGAAAAGTAGGGTGCCAGAAGCCGGCTGGCCCCGAGCTCCACGGCCATGACCGACATGCCGGCAAAGAACCCGGTCAGGTACAGGAACCATTTTTTCCGGACGATTCCCTCTTCCATCACTGACTCCTTCCGGCCGTCACGGAGGCCCCGTTGACCGTCACCGCCCCGTCCGCAGGAATCAGGATGTAGTCCCTCCCGTCGATCTGTCTCGTCTCGATGAGCTGGGCGCTCTCCGCGGGAATTCTGAGATACACGGTGTCGGTTTTCACGGTGACGTAGGAATCCGCCACCGCCGCCGCGCCGAGCGGGACGTCCCCGACGACGTCCTCGTAGATCTCGTCCAGATCCTCCGTCCCGGCCCCGGCCTCTTCAGCGAGCTTCCTGACGTCCTCCTTCGCGAGGAAGGTCACGTCGGCCTCCGAGGCCTTCCGCGCGACGTTCTCCGTAAAGGAGGCCGCGCTCTCCAGGTTCATGTCCAGCCGGTCGACCAGGGAAGTAAAGATCTCCTTCTGGGCCTTCATCCCCACCGGCTGCGCCTCGTCGGACACCGCGAAGAAGCTCCGGAGGTAGTCCTCGCTCTCGGGCGTCTTCGAGTGGATGAGCAGCTGGTTTCTGTCCTCGCCCCTGTCGGAGAAGGCAGGATAGAGAAATCCCCCGGAGGGATTCCCGATCTGCCATCTTCTCCCGAGCTCGGCCACCCGCTCCGCGTCGAAGCCCAGGGCAGGCTTCGTCAGAGAGGCGGGGCTGACCGCAAAAAGAAGGGCCTCGTAGACCCGGTCCCCGTCCTCCAGCCGGGCCCCGTCCGTCGATCTTTGGGGCACGTCATAGATGACCCGGGCGAGGGTGGCGTAATAGGGGTCCGTATGGCTGAAGCTGTCCAGCAGCCTGTCGCGGAACGCCTCAAATTCCGACACGTCCCTCCCGGGCGCGGAGCGGAGGGACAGAAGATCGTCCTGCTGCGCCTCCAGCGGCACGGGGAAGGAATCCTTCATCAGCTTCACGGACAGAATTCTCGAAAAGAGGCTGATGTGCCGGAACCTCTCGGCGTCCTCCATGTCGGCGAGCCGGACGACGTCTTCCCAGCAGGGGTTGTTGTCCGGATCGACGTACAGGCCGTAGACCCAGCTGATGCATCCGCCGTCCTGTCTGAGCGCTTTCCGCAGTTCCTTAAGATCGCTTTTTTCCATGATTCCTCCCGGATTTTCGTGTGATATGGTGCGCCGCGCGCGGGGAATTCCGCGCGCCGCCCGTCCGTTCCGCCCTTTTCCGGCGGGACAGTTACCTAATTTACAGGATCGGCTCGGTTTTGTAAACCCCCGCGGCGGGCGCGTGAGACACGGCGCTGCCTCCCGCCCGTGAGAATCAGGGTGACAAATGATCCTTTCTGATGTATAATTGTTAAAATTGTAGTCAAAATTGTTAAGATTTTATTAATTCAGGGAGGTATGTCTATGAAAAGCACGGAGAATACCCGCGGCCTCAGAGGCATTTTCATTCTCGCCGCCGCAGCGCTCGCGCTGATGATTTCGGCCTTCGCCCCCGTCAGGACGGAAGCCGAAACGACCCCCGCCAGACGCATCATTCTCATCGGAGATTCCAGGACGGAGGGAATGCACCAGTTTATCGGCACCAGGAGCGGCGTCGTCTGGCGCTACAAGTCGGGAATGGGTCTCGTCTGGATGAAGAATACCGGCGTACCCGGGATCGAGAGCAAAATCCGGAAAAATACCGCCGTCGTCATCCTGATGGGCGTCAACGATGTGCTCGACCTCTGGCAGACGGACAACTACGCGTCGTATATCAACGCCAAGGCAAAGGCCTGGAAGGCCAAGGGCGCCGACACCTACTACGTGTCGCTCACCCCGGTGGACAACAAGAAGGACAAATACGAGAAGAACAAGAACATCCGGCAGTGGAACGCCAGGATCCGGAAGCAGCTCAGCTCCGACGTGACGTACGTCAATATCTACAGCAAGATGCTGACGGATCTGGAGACGACGAGCGACGGTCTTCACTATCAGCGGTCGAGCAGCGTCAAGTACTTCAATCTCGTCTACAACGCCGTAAAGAACCCGCGGAATGACGATACGGACGCGGATCTCAATTCGGAAGCCTACTACCGGCTGGTCTACAACTTCGCCGACTACATGAGATACAATTCCGATCTCCGCAAGCTGTACCTTCACGACAGAGAAGGCGCTTTCGATCACTTTCTTCACAAAGGCATGGCCGAAGGAAGACGCGGAAGCGTAAAATTCGATCCGGTGTCCTACCGTCTTGAATACAGATACCTGCGGCAGAAATTCGGAAACGACTGGAAGGAGTATTATCTCCACTACATTCAGAAGGGTTACCGGGCCGGATACAAGGCGACCGGGAGGACGACGATGAGACAGTACGCCGTGATCTACAAGGGGACCAGCTACTCCAGAGTCTACGACTACAACTATTTCGTCCGGACGCATCCCGCGGTATTCCGCGAATACGAATACGACGACCAGGCGGTGCTGAAATACTTCGTGACAAGCGCCATGAAGAGAGGTCACCGGGCCAGCCCGAAATTCGACTGGAAGGCCTACAAGAAGTACAACTCGGACCTGGCGGCGAAGTTCGGAAACAACTACGCGCAATATTACATACACTATATCACGGAAGGATGGAAGCAGAACCGCAGAGCGGTCTGACCGCGCGGAGCCGCCGTCCGGAAATCCAAAGGAAAGCTGCCGGAATTATTTTTCCGGCAGCTTTTTTGACACATTTTTCGGAACGGGGCGTGCCCGCGTTTTTCCTCAGGAGCCCGGCAGCACGTCCTTCCCGGCCGCCTCGCGCACCCTGACGGCCGCGTCTTCACAGAATTTGACGATGAAGATCGCGTCCCTGTAAATGGACTCCCCCGCCTTTGTGAGGGAGACGCCTTTTCTGGAGCGTTCAAATACCCGGACTCCCAGTTCTTTTTCAAGAAGTCCGATCTGCTTAAGAACTGCGGAAGGGGATATATTCATCTGTTCGGCCGCCTGCCGGAAACTGCCCGCTTCCACTACCCGGATCAAAGTATCAAGATGAGTATTGTACAACATGTCAGTAAACCTCGAATCCGCGTTTTTCAAGTCAACATCGGCCCCAGGGACCGCACAACTGTTACTTTATCACAATTTTGCTGATTTGACGATATTTTCAAAAAAAATATTTAAATTGTTTCACATCGAGAACATAGTTTTATAAGTTCATGCTTAAGTTCCCGAAAATGTCGGGAAGCATAAACTTATATTTCTCTTTTAACTTCTTTGTCGGAAAATGAGGGCGAAAGGGTCCGACGGAGAGATTCCGTCCGGGGGAAGGCGCCGGCGGCGCCGCGGGAATCCGCCTGCGGAAGGGCACGAAAAAAGCTCCCGGCGGTCTCGCATTCCCAGACTTTTCTCATATAGGTGCACTGGATGCGGACCGGCCCGTGCCGCGCGGCTTAAGGCCTCTTACTAAGAACCGGGAAACCCGGATTCATTATACCCTCTGCGGGAGTGCGGCGCAACGCCCTCTTTGCCGGGCAGCGTCCTGCGGGAAACGGAACCGCGGCCCGGAAGACACGCGGCAGGAGGCTTATTCCGCGAAACAGCAGCTTTCTTTTATTTGTGAGGCAAGAACTTTATTTTATACTTGTATCGCGAAACTTTTTGTGATATACTGCTTGTTGTTTGGGGGTATAGCTCAGTTGGGAGAGCGCCTGAATGGCATTCAGGAGGTCATGGGTTCGAATCCCACTATCTCCACATAAAGAATCCCGCAGATCCGAGAGAATCCAGTATTTTCAAGGGTTGCGGGATTTTTTTCCATTTCGCGCCGGGGGCGCCGGCCGGCTCTCCCCCCGTCGCGCGGTTGCTACATTTTTCAAAACAGATTATAATAAGGCCGTTCCCCTGCCGGCTTGCGCCGGGGAACGCAGCTGTTCACGAAAGCGGAGGAAAAAGATTGAAGAGATTATTCTGTCTGCTGCTTTCCATGCTGATCCTGACCGCATCCGGGCAGGCCGTCCTGGCCGATGAAACGGCCGGGTATACGGAAGAAAGCGCGGAGCACGCGGATGAGTATCAGGAGGAGCCGGCGGATGGCGCGGAGGATCCGGGGACGGATTCCGCCGCCGAAAACCCGGAGGAGGCTCCGCCGGCCGAGCCGGAGGACATTCCCTGCGCGGTATACCTCGGCGTCAAGGATTACGGGACGTCGCCGGTCAATGCCAAGACAAAGGAAAACTTCGAGTATGTATTCTTCGTCGACGGGGAAAAGAGAACCTATCTGATGGACAACGGCGACCCCAGCCACGACAGCACCTGGACCTACGACATCCAGAACCGGCTGCGGGAGGGCTACCTCTACCGCATGACGGTGAGGGACCACACCGTCATCGACGCCTCCCCCATCGAGGACGGCGACGACGGCGTCGTCTGCGGCATCATCGGCAGAGTCGCCTCAAAATCGCTGCAGATCAATTCGAAGGTCAGACGGGTGGCTTCCTTCTGCAGGACGTGGAGAATCACCTGGCGGGCCGGCGGAGCCACCGTCGAGGAGGACGTGCCGACCCCCGGCAAGACCGTGCGCGCCATCGTCACCGCCAAAGGCACCGTGACGTCCATGTATCTGACGCCGGTCTCCACCAACGTCGTCTACCCGGTCAGAAATACGCCGGGCCTCGCCACGCTGAAGAATTTCCTCGCCACTGCCTTCCGGCCGGTGGGAACCACGCTCTACATGTTCGGCGGCGGCTGGAACTGGCAGGACACGGGATCGGGAAGCCTGGTGACCCAGATCGGCGTCCCCCAGAGCTGGATCGACTTCTTCCAGGCCCAGACCATCAACTACACCTTCAAGTCCCACGACTACGCCAGCGGCGACCTGCCCGAGAATCAGGATCCGGAGCACAGCTACTATCCCTACTACGGCTTCAACGAGTACAACTACGCCGGCGTGGACTGCTCCGCCTACATCGCCTGGGTCGTCTACAACACGATCAACACGGAGAGCGGCGGCGAAGGCTTCCTGACCAATTCGAGGAACATGGCGAACTCGTTTGCCTCCAGGGGATGGGGAACGATCACCAGCGAGGTGAAAAAGCCGAAAAAGCGGGCGGACAGCGAATTTCTCCCCGGAGATATCTTCAGCATCGACGGCCACGTGTGGATCTGCATCGGGACGATGGACGACGGCTCCCTCGTGATCCTGCACTCCACGCCCTCCCTGAGCTACACCAGCATGCCGGGAGGCGGCCCCCAGATCGGGGCCATCGGGCCCTCGGAGAAATGCCAGGCCTATCAGATCGCGGACCGCTACATGAAGACCTACTACCCCGCCTGGAGCAGACGCTATCCGACGACGCTCAAAAGCTATGACGTCATGACGAACGTCGAGGGGGAAAACACCGGGAAATTCAGCTGGGATCTGAGCGGCGAAGGAATCCTGACGGATCCCGACGGCTACGCCTCCATGACGGTGGAGGAGATCCTGGCGGATCTGTTCAACGAGAACTGACCC
>CACYDL010000207.1 GCA_902773195.1 uncultured Lachnospiraceae bacterium | reverse complement strand
TCGGAGAAGATCCCCTCGTCCTCGTGGGTGAAGAGATTCCGGAAATGAAGACGGCTGCCCGCCGCGCGGGACAGACCCAGCTCCCAGGTGGAATAAATACCGTTGCTTTCCGTTTTTTCGGCAGCTGCTTTCGATGCTTCAAGCATACTCTGCCGGGGAATGCTTTCGTATATCCCACGGTATTTTCGATATGGAGAAATGTTCTGCGGCGGAGGGCGCGACGCTTAAATAACGCGGCGCGGCTCCCCGCCGGCAGGCTGTCTCAGAAGCATGCTCCGGTCAGAACGCGACGCGGATCTCCGCCGACAGGCCGTCGCGGGAGTTCGGTCCCGCGTAGACGCGGAAGAGTCCGTCCTCCAGCCGGTACTCGGCGCTGTTGTCGTAGAAGCCCATGTCCTGCTTCGGCAGCCGGAACGTCACGGTCTTCTCCTCGCCGGCCGCAAGATACGTCCTGGCGTAGTCCTTCAGTTCCTTCACCGGACGGACGATGGAGGCCGTCACGTCCTGCAGGTAGAGCTGGACGATCTCGGTGCCGTCCCTCTTTCCCGTGTTCCGGACCTTCACCTCGACGTCCAGATGGTCTCCCTCCTCCCGGACCGCGAGGTCCGCGTATTCGAAGGTCGTGTAGCTGAGGCCGTATCCGAAGGGATAGAGGGCTTCAAAGGGGGCGTCCAGATAGCGGGACGTAAATTTGCTCTTGCTCCCCGGCCGGCCCGTGTTCGGGTGATTGTAGTAGAGCGGCTCGATGCCGTTGACCGCCGGGAAGGAGGAGCTCAGCCTGCCCTCCGGGTTCTTCTCGCCGAACAGCACCTCCGCGACGGCGTCTCCCATGCGGATTCCCAGATGCCAGCCCTCCACGATGGCGGGGATGTGCGCGTCCTCCCAGCCCAGGGCCAGCGGGCGACCGTTCATCAGCACCAGCACGATTTTTTTCCTCGTCTCGAGGAGGACCTCCAGCAGCTGCCTCTGCCTGCCCGGGAGCGTGATGTCCGCCTTGGACGAGGCCTCGCCCGACATAGCGTCCGTCTCTCCCAGCACCGCGACGATCACGTCGCCCCACTGGGCGGCCTCCTGGATCTCCTTTGTGTTCAGCTCGCCTTCCGGGCCGCAGCAGGGGAAATACCGGACGTTGGAGGCTCTCTTTTCGATGCCCTCCCGGACCGAGACGCAGTCCCTGTCCTGCCAGCTCATCGCCCAGGCGCCGATGATCTCCGAGCGGCTGTCGGCAAGCTCGCCCACCAGGCTGATCTTCGTGTCCTTCGCGAGGGGCAGGACGTCCTCGTTTTTCAGGAGGACGACGGACTTCTCCGCCGCCTCCAGCGCCAGCGCCGCGTGGCCGGCGGGAACGGGGCTGTCCTTGTAGAGCGCGATGCTCTCCTCCGGGACGTAGGGATTTTCGAAGAGGCCGAGCCAGGCCTTGACGGACAGGATGCGGCGCACCGCGTCGTCCAGCGTCTCCATGGAGACCTCGCCGCTCTCCACGGCCTTCTTCATGAGATCCTTGTAGATGTGGGTGCCCATGTCCATGTCCAGTCCGGCGTTCATCGCCTGGACGCCCGCGTCAAAGTTGTCCTCGGCGATGCCGTGGGTGACGCACTCCCGGATGCCGTTGGCGTCGGAGACGACGAAGCCGTTCATGCCGTATCCGTCCTTGAGCACCTCCCGGAGGACGTAGGGGTTCACCGTGCAGGGCACGCCGTTCAGATCGTTGAACGCGGCCATGGCGCTGGCGGCGCCTTCCTCGGCGGCCGCCCGGAACGCCTGCAGATAGACGTTGTGCAGCAGCGAGACCGGAATCAGGGTGGTGTTGTAGTCCCGGCCGGATTCGCAGGCGCCGTAGCCCACGAAGTGCTTCACGCAGGCGGCCACGTAGTTCTCCTTTGAAGAATGGTCGTTCTGGAGGCCGCGGATCTTCGCCCGCGCGAAGCGCGCCCCCAGCCTCGGATCCTCGCCGGGACCTTCGCTCACGCGTCCCCAGCGGGAATCCCGCGCCACGTCGAGCATCGGCGCGAAGTTCCAGGTGATGCCGTGGGCCCGGGACTCCGCGGCCGCCATGCCGGCGGTCCTCCGGAAGAGGTCGTCGTCGAAGCTGCCCGCCTCGGCGATGGCGATGGGGTACACCGTGCGGAGGCCGTGGATCACGTCGAAGCCCATGATGAGGGGAATGCCGAGACGGCTTTCCTCCACCGCGATTTTCTGGAGCTCGTTCGCCTTCACCGGGTCGTCTCCCATCATCGCCCCGACCAGGCCGGCGCGGATGTCATCCTCGTGGTAGTCCCGGGTGGAGGTCGCCATGATCCTGCCGAACTCCTCCTTGGAGATCCTGCCGTCCGTCATCATCTCGATCAGCTCCTCAAAGGGAACGTCAAAGCCGCCCACGATGGACGGGGACTCGAGATTGATCTGTCCGATCTTTTCCTCCAGCGTCATCTGTGAAAGCAGAGATTCCACCTTGTCCTTCTGTTCCTGTGTCAGTTTCATACGGTTCATCCTCTCTCTCATAAGATGCGGCCGTCTCGCCGCACGGTTTTCAGATCTCCTTCAGCTCGAACCAGTCGAAGGCGGCCTCCAGGTCGTACCGCTCTCCGTTGCCGGAGGCGAACATGCCCAGCATGGTGCCTATCATGCAGCCGACCTTCTCCGGGTTGACCAGCCTGCCGTCCACGCGGCATATCTCCTTCACCTCTTCCTCGGAGACGCCCGCGGATACGGTCCAGTCCTCTCCCTTCATCTCGATTCCCAGGACCGCGCGGTTCTCCGCCCAGCCGGTCTCATACAGCACCGTCTCCCTGGTCTCGGACTCAAAGCCCGGGAAATACGGGGGAACCGTCCAGTCCGCGGTGGACAGAACGACCCTCAGGTGGCTTTCCTTCGCTCCTTCCCCGGCCGCGCAGAGCTCGACGCGGAGCTGATGGTTCATCGCCTGTACGACGGCGAGGCCCGCCGCCGCCTTTCCCTCGGGGCGGAAGGAAATCTGCGTCCTGACGCAGACATCCGGATGCCGCTGGCGTCTGGCGATAAAGGCGCGGAAGTTTTCCCTGGAAAGCGTCACCCCGAAATTCATCGGCTCCAGATCCTCGGCCATGGCCTGCGGGATGCAGCGGATCTTCAGGCAGGAATCCTCCAGGCGCCAGTAGTCCTCGTAGGGCGTTCCCCAGAAGGTCCAGTCCGCTCCGAGGGCGTCTCCGTCGAAGTCGTCCCGCGCCGGCGCCGGAGCGTTCTCCGTCCACGGGAGGGACGCCGGGGCGTCGTATTCCCACTCCACCTTGCCGGTCTCGGGACTCATGAGAGGCCAGTCTCTCTCCCAGACGACCGGGCACAGGAATGTCTCGCGGCCGAGATTCTTGCCGCAGCCGTCGATCAGCCGCGAGCCCAGCATGACCGCGTACCAGCTCCCGTCGGGAAGCTTCACCAGATCGGCGTGGCCGATGTTGATGATGGGGCTCCGGAAGCCCATGTGGCGGTGCGTCAGGATGGGATTGGCGGGGTTGCGCTCAAAGAAGGAGAAGAGCTCCCTGCTCCGCGCGCACATGACCGCGTGGTAGTGCTCCGTGCCGCCCTCCGCGAAGATCAGGTAGTAGTACTCTCCGACGTGATAGATATGGGGCGCCTCCGGGGACGCGCCTCCCCTCAGGGCGCTGTTGAAAATGCAGAAGGGCTCGCCGACGCGGCGGAAGCTGCCGATGTCGTACTCCGCGATCCAGATGCCGCGCTCCATCCTGCCGCCCTCGTTCTCCCAGACGTCGCCGGTGCCGATCACATAGCATTTCCCGTCCGTGTCGAAGAAAATCGAGGCGTCGATCCCGGGGACGTCCGTCATCCAGTGGGGCTCTGACCAGGGTCCCGCCGGATCCTGCGCCGTCACGATGTAGTTGCCCTTGTCGGCGAAATTGCAGTTGATGATGTAATAGGTGCCCTCGTGGTACCGGATCGTCGGGGCCATGACGCCGCCGACGCCGCAGTTCGCCTCCACGTGGAAGCCGTTCTCCGGGGTGACCGCGTGGGAGATCAGCTCCCAGTGGGCGAGATCCCTGCTGTGAAATACCGGAACGCCCGGGCAAAGCTCGAAGCTGGATACCGCCAGATAGAAATCGTCGCCTACCCGGCAGATGCTGGGGTCGGGATAAAATCCCGGGATAACCGGATTCTTCAGCTTGTTCTTCATATTCCTTCCTCCTCGGTCTGTCTGGCCGGGTGCCGGCCGGTTTTCTCCTTCTGTCATTTTAACACAGCCCCGGTCATTTTGATTGACCATTTGTAACCGGAAATGAGGTTGTCTCTTCACTTCCGGCCCGTTTCTCCGCAGGAAAGTACAAAAAAGCGGGTCAGAATTGACCCGCTTTTCCGACGCCCCGTGTTCCGGCGGCGTATAATTCCGTTATCACTCCACCATTTTCTGCATCTCGTCCCACAGGCCGTCGAGGCACTCGATGGTCCGGACGTACAGGCGGTACTTTCTGTCGTAGATCTCCCTGAGCGCCGGGTTCGGCTGCACCGCCTCGTGGATCTGCGTCATGCCGCGGATCGCCTCGTCGATGCCGGGATAGTCCTTCACGGCCACGGCCGACGCGATGGCACAGCCGAGGGCGCCGGCTTCCTCCGCCGCCACGGTCTCCACCGGAAGCTGCATGACGTCGGCGAACATCTGCGTCCAGACCTTCGACTTGGCCGCGCCGCCGGACAGACGGATCGCCCTGGGCGGCTCGTCCCTGGTGGCCAGCAGCTTCTCGAGATGATATCTGTGGCAGAAGGCGATGCCCTCATACACGCTCCTCGCCATGTGCTTCCTGGTGTGGGAGACGTTGAGTCCCACGAAGGAGGCCTTGGCGTTGGGGTGCACGTTGGACGCCATCAGGAAGGGCAGGAACACCGGCACGAACGACTCCGGACCGATCTCCTCCACCCAGCCGTTGACGACCTCATAGATGCTGGTTCCGCGCTCCTTCGCCTCCCGCTTTGCCTCGGGAAGCAGCTGGTTGACGAACCACTCGTTGTTGCCGGCGGACGTGGCGCTGGACTCCTCGATCAGGTAGTACTCCGGCAGGCAGAACAGGGAATTCATCAGGACCTTTCCGTCCAGAACCGGCTCTTTGCGGATGTACTCGTTGATGGACCAGGTCCCCGCGATCATGCAGATCAGATCCGGCGAGATGACGCCGGAGGCCACGGCGCAGGCGTTGATGTCGAAGAATCCGCCCACGACGGGGGTTCCCTCGATGAGCCCGCACTTCTCCGCCGCCTCGGCGGTCACATAGCCCGCGATCTCGTCGGCGCGCACCAGGGGCGGCAGCGCGTCCTTCACCTCGGGAATGCCGAACAGATCCAGCAGGGCGGGATCGTAGCTTCTCGTCTTCAGGTTCATGAAGTTGGCGCCGGAGTAGTCCGTGATCTCCGCCCTGGCCTCGCCGGTCAGGCGGAAGCGCACGTAATCCTTGCACTCAAACACATATTTGATATTGGCGTAGTTTTCCGGCTCGTGGTCCTTCAGCCAGGCCAGCAGCGCCACCGGCTGGCAGTTCATGATGTGCTGGCAGGAGATGGCGAAGACCTTGTCCTCCGTCCCGTCCGCCTTCCAGCGGTCCACGTACTGGTACGCGCGGTTGTCCGTGGAGATGATGCCGTTCCTGGCGGGGCGGCCGTCCTTTCCCCACAGATACAGGCCCTTGCCGTGGCCGCAGATGCCGATGCCGGCCACGTCCTTCGGGGACACCTTCGTCTCCTCCAGGACGCCCTTCACCACCGCGCAGTTCGCGTCCCACATTTCCTCCATGTCGCGCTCGACGAAATCCGCGCGCGGCGTGATGGAAGCCGTGGCCATGCTGCAGCTGCCCAGCTGCCGCCCTTCCAGGTCGAAGAGGGCCGCCTTCGTGGTGGTGCCGCCGTTGTCCAGACCGATATAATATCTCATATCATCCTCCTCGCTTTGCAGGGCCTGCGGGTCAGTCGAAGCGGAACGCCACCTTGAAGTCGCCGTATTTTCCGGTCGCGTAGTCGAAGGCCTTCTCCCAGTCCTCCAGGGCGAAGATGCTGGAGACCACGCCCTCCGTCTTGAGGTTGCCCTTCACCATGTTCTCGATGACGAACGGATAGGCGTAGGGGCTGAGGTGGGATCCGAGGATGTCGAGCTCCTTCCGGTCGCCGATGATGGACCAGTCCACGGAGGTCTCCTTGCCGAACACGCTGAACTCGACGAACCGGCCGAGCTTCCTGGTGACGGTCAGGCCCTGGCGCACGCTGGCCGGATTGCCCGTGGCCTCGATGTAGACGTCGCAGCCGTAGTCGTCGGTCAGCGCCTTGATCTCCTTGTCGACGTCGCAGCTTCCGGGATTGAACACCAGGTCGGCGCCGAATTCCTTCGCCTTCTCCAGGCGGTTGTCCTGCATGTCGAGGACGATGAGGAGCTTCGGATTCTTCATCCTGGCGTAGGTGATCATGCCGAGTCCCAGCGTGCCGGCGCCGGAGATCACCACCACGTCCTCGTTGGTGATCTGTCCGCGGTCCACGGCGTGCTTGGAGCAGCCGTAGGGCTCGATCAGGAGGGCCTGCTCGAGGGGCATCTCATCCGGCACGCGGCTGATGACGCTGGTCTTGCCGTAGCGGACGTATTCGGCCATGCCGCCGTTGTTGTAGTACTGGAAGCCGTACATGTCGTGGGGCTGGCACATCCAGTAATGGCCGTCGCGGCAGAAGCGGCACTTGCCGCAGGGAACGATCTGGTCGGCGGTGATGCGGTCGCCGATCTCGTAGTCGGTCACGTTCTCACCGATCTGGACGACACGGCCGAGGAACTCGTGGCCCGGAATGAAGGGCGGCTTCACCCATGAGGGCTGGAAATCATCGCCCCAGAACATCGGGACGCCGTGCTGGCACTTCAGGTCGCCGGCGCAGATGCCGCAGCCTTCCGTCTTGATGATGATGTCGTCCGGCCCGCATTCGGGTGTGGGATACGCCGGCTCAAAGCGATAGTCGTTCTTTCCGTACGCCACCAGGGCTTTCATGGTCTTGGGGATGCTTCCTTTTGCTGCCATGCGACAACCTCCTTGTTTTCCTCTGGCAATTGTTCTATAGTGGTATCAGCATTTCATCTCATTTTAAAAACCGATTTTCAATTTCATTTCATTTCCGTTTTTATAATCGTTTTTAAAATGATCTTATAAACGAATTATAGTTTCTTTTCCCTACTGTGACAATTGATGATCTCTACAAATAAAAGGGACGTCCTTTGTAAAAATGTTCTAAACGTCCCGTTCCCGCGATCATCGATCATCCGACAGCCGGGATCTCTCCGTTTCCGGGGAGATACCGCCGGGAGGCGCCATGACACAGCAGCTCAATACCATCACAAGAGACGATATCAAAAAGAATAACCGGGTGCGCATCTACCTGGCGCTCCGGGATTACGGGAGAATGTCCAGCCAGGACATTTCCCGGAGGCTCGACCTGAGCGTCCCCACCGTCAACAAGAACCTCCTCTCACTGGAGGAGGAGGGCTTCCTGCTCTCCCCCGGCCTCCGGGGCAACACCGGCGGCCGGAGCTCCAAGGTCTACGAGATCAATCCCCGGGAGCGCTTCGCCGTCGCGATCAGCCTCACGCGCCGGCACATCTCGGGCGTCGCGGTGGATCTCTCCGGAAAGCTGGTGAGCCAGGCGCGCTACGCCATGCCCTACGGCAGGAACGACCGGTATTTCCGCAAGCTCGGCAGCGTGGTGAACGAGCTGATCACCGCGGGAGAGGTGAACCCGGACAAGCTGCTGGGCGTCGGCATCGTGCTGCCGGCGCTGATCACCATGGACGGCCGGGAGACCTACTACAACGGCGTTCTCAACGACTCCCCCGTGGTGACCTGCGAGGAATTCTCGGAATACATTCCCTTCCCGACCTCCTTCTTCCACGACACGGACTGCGCCGCCTACGCGGAGCGCTCCGCCGGCGAGAAGCACTCGGATTTCTTCTACATGATGATCAGCGACAGCATCGGCGCCGGCATCATGATCGGCAGCGTCCCCTACGTGGGCCTTCACAACCGCAGCGGGGAGGTCGCCCACATGAAGCTCGTGCAGAACGGCAGGCCCTGCTACTGCGGCGGCAAGGGCTGCTTCGAGACCTACTGCTCCACCCGCGTGCTGAGCGCCCTCTCCGACGGCGATCTGGCGGGCTATTTCCAGATGCTGGACGAGGGGGACAGCCGGGCCAGGGAGTTGTGGGACGAATACCTTCAGCATCTGGCCTACGGGATCAACACGATCCGCCTGCTCTTCGACTGCCGGGTCGTCGTCGGCGGCTACCTCGGACAGTTCGCGGAGAAATACCTCGGCGAGCTCCGGGAGAGGGTGAAGGTACTGGATCCCTTCAGCGACGACGTGAGCTATCTCTCCTTCTGCAAATGCAAAAATGAGGCGGCCGCCACAGGCGCCGCCCTCACCTACATCGATGACTATATTTCTTCCATCTGACTGACCGAGACGGAAATCCACCGGACTTTTTCGGTTATCCGCCGGATTTCCCTCCGTATTCCGCCGGTCTTTCGTCTGCCTGCCCGGACCGTCCTTCCGCGCGATCCGGGTTATGTTTCTGAGGAATCCCCGGCCGGACGTCCCGCGGACGGGAGCACGATGGCGCACACCGCGAGGAGTATGAGCGCGATGCCCGCCACGCTCCGGGCGGCAAGGGCCTCATGGAAGACCAGCACGCCGATCACGATGCCCGTGACCGGCTCTATGGTGCTGAGAAGGGACGACTTCACCGCCCCGCACCGCATGATTCCGATCTGGAAGAGGGACGCGGCCAGCACCATCGCGATGAGGCCGAGTCCCGCGTAGGGAAGCCACACCCGCCAGGTGAGGTTCAGCAGGAGCCGGCCCGTCAGCGCCGAGAACAGAAAGACCTCGGCGGACGAAAAAAGGGACAGCCAGAAAATCGTCACGAGGACCGGAAGCTCCCTGAGCCCGCTCCTGTCGACGCCGATGATGTAGAAGGCGTAGACGACGCCCGATCCCGCCGCCAGCAGCATGCCCATCGCGCTGCCCTCCCCGGCGCCCTTCGACGGATAGAGGAGCAGGATCCCGGCGGCGCACAGAAGGATGCAGATCACGCTGATCCGGCTGAGCTTCTCCCGGAACACAAGGACGGAGATCACCATCACCACGACGGGATAGGTGAAATGCAGCGTGGTGGCAAGTCCGGAATCGATATATTGATAGGAGCCGTAGAGCAGGCAGGGCATCACCGAGAAGAACAGCGACAGCACCGCGATTTTCCGCAGACGGGCGGCGCCGGCCCCGAAGACGGTGCCGTACCGGACCAGCAGGAAAATTCCCGAGAACAGCGCCCCGGTCAGGAAGCGCCCGAAGGCCACCGTGTAGGCGTTGCTGCCCATCGCGTAGGCGGTCTTCGTCATCAGCGGCATGGTCCCGAACAGGACGCCGGACGCCGCCGCACATATCATGCCTGAGATTTCTTTCGAGCCTGCCGCTTTTCTGTCGTTCATCTCCGTCTCTTCCTCTCCGTCTCTTCGTCTCCGCCCGGCCCCCTCATCTTCCGGTTTTGTTCTCCGTCCGCCGGGAGCTCGTCTATGTATCGCGGCCTTCCCTTTGCCTCGAGATAGTATCTCTCCGTCCGACGGGAGTTCGTCTCCCGTCTCTTCGTCTCCGCCCGGCCCCTCATCTTCCGGCTTTTCCATCGCGAAAAAGCGTCTTTTCCGCCAACCCGATTCTAACAGAAACGCGGCGGACGCAAAATCCCCTTTTTTCACGCTGTTGACATCTATAGGACCAGACATTGCAATCTTTAATAAAGACTGTTAATATAAGTTCGATTTATTTAACTGCTATGCTGTCAGAAAGGAGTACAGATGAAACGAGCATATTTGTGTATGGCCATCGCTGTTTCCGGGTGCATGCTTCTTGGGGGAAGCGCCATGGCGGACGAAGCCCCGGCCGCGGAGGGCGTGGGAATCTATCCTGAAATCGCGGGGGAGAGCGGCATCACCTACGACAACTTCTTCGACGTGACCCTCGCCGACGAGAACTATGATCTCTGGTACGACTGCTGCGCGTCCGTCATGGGCGAGTCGTCGGCGGAGAGCATGGTCGACTTCATGCAGGGCTACATCAGCTCCGATCGCTACGGAGACGAGGCGATCGCCTACTACGAGGAAAATCCCGACGCGCAGGCCGTGTTTGACTGCTTCTACATCAACGGCGTGAAGCAGGTGACCTTCAACCCGGATTTCACCATCTCGGTGGATCTGGAGGACGGATCGAACGAGACGCACAGCTATGAGTACATCGGCGTCTATTCCGTCGGCGCCGGCGAGACCATGAATTACATGGGCGAGGAAATCAGCGTCGAGTTCCCCTGCGACGTTTACAAGAGCACGGACGAGGCGGGCGAATTCAACTATTTCTTCCTGCGGGACGACACCATGGAGAAGACCGGCCACATCGAATTCCGCTACGGCAAGGATCTCGAAGAGCTCCAGGGCTATTTCGTCGGACCCTACGCCTACTGGCTCACCGCCGGCTTCGACGCGGCGGCGGACGAGGAGACCCTGAAGAGCACGGTTCAGCTCTTCTGCCTGGAGAACATGGACTACTCCTCCCACACCGACGAATCCATCGGCCAGATCGATGATTTCATCGGCACCTGGAAGGCGGATCTGTCCGGCTTCGGAGAGGAATACGCCGACACGGATCTCCGCTTCACCATCGACGAGAACGGCCACGGCGTGACCACCATGGACGGCGAAGTGACGGCCGATTTCGAGGCCTATGCCTATGATTCCGGCGACAAGAACGACGGCGCGGGCACCTACGTCGCCTACAGCAACCTCGAGGGAGAAGCGGAAGCGGCAGATTTCTCGATGCTCACCGACCAGAACGGCCATGAGGTTCTGACCCTCTACGCCAGGGACGGCGTGATCAGCTACACAAAGGAAGAGAGCACGCCCGACTCCTTCGCGGAAGAAGCCGCTGCCGGCGCTGCGGAGGAAATGGCCGAGGTCCCGGGCGCTTCCGTGGCGGAGGAGGCGGAAGCCGTCGATTCCGCGGCAGAGGAGCCCGAAGCGGCGGCCGAAGCAGTGGAAATCAGCACCGCGGAAGAGCTGATGGCCGTCAATGACAACCTTTCCGGCAATTACGTCCTCACCGCCGACATCGATCTTGGCGGAGCGGAATGGACGCCCCTCGGCTCCTTCGTCCCCTCGGGAGAATCCGGGGAGGAGGCTGAGACGCCGGCGGCCGCCGGCGCTCCCTTCGACGCGCCCACGACCTATACCTTCGAGAACTGCATCAGCTCCGAATACGTCACGGAGTAATACCCTCCGGCACGCCATGAGAAAGGGCCGTCTTCCTGCGGGAAGGCGGTCCTTTGCCGTGCGGCGGACATGGATCGGGCATCCTGTCCGGCCGCTGTTTCGTCTGTTCTTTATCCGGCGGCAGACTCTCCTTTGAGCCCGGATGACGGACTTTTCTCAGGGCCTAAATGATGACGGACTCTCCCTCGGACAGATAGTGCAGCCGCTCCATATGCGGAAGGAGAAACGCGTACTGCGCCGTCCCGGTGCAGTGGCAGGTGTAGTACTCCGCGCCGAACCCGGCGAGCGTCCTTCCATAGCCCAGCAGAACGTCGTTCAGATCCTGCTTCATGAAGTGAAAGCCCCCGACCAGCACGTCCGGGCGGAACCAGCTCATGATGTTGATGATTCCCTTGTGGGAGCAGCCAGTGATCAGCACGCGCCTCCCGTTCTCCCGGATCATCAGGTAGTGCTCGTGCCGGAAGTCCTCGGGAATGAGTTTTCCGTCCGAACGGACGCACAGCCCCGCGCTGTCCGTGCCGGCCGGCCCGTCCGTCCCCGGCGCCAGGATCGTCAGCTGTCCGTCCAGCTCCACGGTGCCGTCGGTGAAGACGACCCGGTCCATGAACGCCCGGTCCTCGAGCCACGCCCGGTTGAGCCCGATATAGGTCCCGTCGCCGCGGCAGTGATTTCCGAAGGCGTTCCGGTTCATATAGATCCGGGCCGTTTCGTTGATGCCGGCAAAGGTTCTCAGGCCTCCGCCGTGATCGTAATGGCCGTGGGAGAGCACGCACAGATCGGCCTCCCGGAGGTCGATCCCCAGGCGGAGGGCGTTTTCGGCAAACAGCCCGCTCTGCCCCGTGTCAAAGAGGATGCGGTGCCGGTCCGTCTCGATATACAGACTCAGCCCGTGTTCCGTCGGAAAGTCCGTCTTTGTCGTATTCTCCACCAGCGCGGTGATTTTCATGTCTCCGGGATTCTCCTTTTCTTCAGCGCATCCCCGTCAATAGCCGATCAGGCTTCCGGCGATCCACCCGATGTCGATGGGGCCCTTGTCGATGAGCACCTCGTACCAGACGTATCCGTCCTTCTTGTACTTGTTGCCGGTCGGTCTGACCTTCGTCCCGTTCCTGAGCTTTCCCGTGATGACGCTGTTGAGCCCGGGGGACAGTCTGATATTGGCGTAGGACGCCGCGTCGTTGTGTACGGTTTTGACGACGCCCCCGACCACCTTCTCCAGGTCGTCCGGGTTGATTTTGTTCATCTCCGACATAATGTTCTCTCCTTTTTTCCTGAGGCTGCGGCGCCGGCGTCTTCCCTTTTTCCGGGCCGTTTTTGTCTCAAACCGCTGCGCGGGCGTACTTCCCGCCGCTGCTTCAGCATACACCAAAACCGGCGCGGATGAAAGAGATTCCCCGCACTCCGACGCAGATCTTCCCGCTTCGCCGGCCGCATGTGCTGTCAGCGTCAGGACCGGGACGCCGGCCGCCTGCCCCGCGCGAGTCGGATAATGCCCGCGGAAGCAATCTATGGTACAATCATATCGCCGGCGCATTCCTTTATCGTCACTCCGGCAGAAAGACTGAGGCATGTTATGTACAGCATTCTGGAAGAGGCCATCATCTATTCCACCGTCATGCACCAGGGAGGACTCAGAAAGATCGTGAACACTCCCAGTATTCTGCATTCCCTGGAGGTGGCGCAGATCCTCTCCTCTATGACCGACGATCAGGAGCTGATCGCGGCCGGCGTCCTCCACGACGTGGTGGAGGACACGCCGGGAACCCCGGAGGAGATCCGGCGCCGCTTCGGCGACAGAGTCGCCTCTCTGGTCGCCTCCGAGACGGAAGAGAACCACGGGGATGAAGAAAGAACCGGCTCCTGGAAAAAACGCAAGGAAGAAAGCCTGAAGGCGCTGAAAAACAACCACGACATCGACGTCCGCAGGCTCTGGCTCGCGGACAAGCTCTCCAATCTGCGTTCCCTGGCCGCCATCTTCGGCGAAATGGGAGATAAGACGTGGGAATACCTGAACCAGAAGGATTCCGATGAGCAGCTCTGGTATTACAGGACGATCGCGGAGTACCTCGAGATGGATCTCAACCGGACCGGGGCCTACAAGGAACTGATCGGGCACATCAATGATATCTGGCCGGGAACCTTTGACTCGCGGAAGACAAAATACAGGAAATACCGCGAGGTCTCCCTCGACGGCTGCAAAAGGATCGGGATCGGCGCCAAGGGCAGCGTCTACCGCTACGACGACGAGGTGGTCGTAAAGGTTTACGCCCCGGAGATCACCTACAAGGATCTGGAGCGCGAGACGACGCTCGCGAGGAAGGCCTTCGTCCTCGGGCTTCCCACGGCGATCCCCTTCGGCATCGTCTCCGTGGGTTCCGGCTACGGCTCGATGTTCGAGCTGGTGGACGCCGAGACCATCTCCGAACTGATCCGCCGAAATCCCTGGCACCTGGAGTACTACGCGCAGGCCATGGCGGATCTCGCCGGAACGCTCCACGGCACGGAGGTGAAGGACGAGGACGCGATACCCGACGCGCGGGACCTGATTCAGGAATGGATCGACCGGGGCGTGCGCCCCGACAATGAACCGCTGGCCGGCAGGCTTTCTGAAATGGTTCGGGCCATGCCGCCCACGAATCACCTCGTCCACGGGGATTTTCACATGGGAAACGTCTTCATCCAGAACAACGAGCCGCTGTTTATCGACGTGGACGATCTGGCGGTGGGTTCGCCCATCGTCGATCTCGGCTCCCTCTGTCTGGCCTGCGTGGTGTTCGGGGAGAGAAATCCGAAGGTCGTCGAACAATACATGGGCTTCCCCTATGAGACCGCGAAGGCCTTCTATGACTGCTTCCTCAGGCACTACTTCCGGACAGACGACGAGGACCGGCTCCGGAAGCGGAAGGAAAGGATCTCGGTTATCTCCTATCTCCGGATCGCCTCCCGCCTGCGGAAGAAGGAAGTTCTCTCCGAAGAGGAAGGACAGGCGCTTCACGCCGCGCTGGGGAAACTCGAAAGCCTGGTGAAAACCGTGGGGAGCCTCGACCTGGACATCCGCTGACACGCGGCGTCCTGTCTCCCGCAAAGACGGACAGCGGCGTCCCGGCGCCCGCAAAGACGGACACGCGGCGCCCTGTCTCCCGCAAAGACAGACACGCGGCGTCCTGCCTCCCGTAAAGACGGACGGCGGCGTCCCGGCAAAAGAACGGGCAGGGCCCTGCCGTCCTTACGTATGGACGGGCAGAGCCCTGCCTCCTTTATAGACCTGCTTCGTGCAAAGCGCCTGATCCAGCACGAGCAGGTCCGCTTTTCTTCCCGGAAGAATCCTTCCGCAGCGGTCCTCCGCCCCGATGACCTTCGCCGGATTGTACGCGGCGCAGCGGACCGCGCTCTCAAGGGGAATCCCCATCTCCTTCACGACCGTTCTCAGACAGTCCGTCAGCGAGGAGACGCTGCCCGCCAGACGGCCGTCCCCGGCGAGAACCGCCCGGCTTCCCTTCACGACGACCCTGCGGCCCCCCAGCAGGATCTCCCCGTCTCCCATTCCCGCCGCCCGCAGGGAATCGCTCACCAGCACGATTCTCTCCTCGCCGAACAGGGCGAAGGCCGCGCGCGCCGCCGCGGGATGGACGTGATTTCCGTCGCAGATCAGCTCCGCCGTCACGCCCGGCGAATCCATGGCGGCTCCCACGACGCCCGGCTCCCGGTGAGCCATCTCCGGCATCGCGTTGAACAGGTGGACCACGTGGGAGGCCCCCGCCCGGAAGGCCCGCGCCGCGGTGTCATAGTCCGCGTCCGTGTGGGCCAGGGAGACCCTGACCTCCTCCTTCACCGCGCGGATATAGCTCTCAAAGTCCGGGTTCGCCTCCGGGGCCAGTCCGATGATCTTCACCAGGCCCTCCGAGGCCTCGAGGAAGATCCGGCACAGCGACTCGCTGCAGGGAAGGATGTAGTCCCCGTTCTGGGCGCCCTTTCTGGCGCGGCTGATGAACGGGCCCTCCATGTTGAGGCCGACGAGGTCCGCGCCGGTCTCCTGCTCCTTCGCGAACGCCGCCGCCGCGGAGAGGATCCCGACGAGCTCCTCCGGCGGCAGCGTCAGCGTCGCCGGGCAGATGGACGTCACCCCCTGCCGGGCCTCCCAGGCCGCGATCGTCCGCAGGGCCTCAAGGGTGCCGTCGCAGGCGTCCGCCCCCATGCAGCCGTGGAAATGGATGTCCACAAGCCCCGGGAGGATGTAGCAGGCGTCGTCCGGGGCGGCTTCGTCAGAAAAAAGAACCTCCCGGATCCGCCCCGCCTCCATCCGGATTGTTCCCGGGTGAAAGCGGAAATCCGCTCCGTAGACAAGCCCCGTCAGCTCCTTCATCAGCCGTCTCCTCCCCTCTGCCGGTATTCCCTGGGCGAGCAGCCCACGCTGCTCTTGAAGATTCTCGAAAAATGCGCGACGTCCAGGAAGCCTACCGCGTCCGACACCTCCTGCACTTTCGCGCCGGAGGCCGACAGCATTTCCTTCGCCCTGTCGATGCGGATCCTGTTGATGATCTCGAAGAAGCCCCTTCCCGTGTACTGGTTGAGCAACTTGCTCAGGTGCCAGCTGCTGACGTAGCAGTGCTCCGAGACGTCCCCCAGACTCAGCTTCTCCGTGTAATGCTCCAGGATGTAGGCCAGCGCCGTCCGCAGGACGTAGTGGTTCGCCTCGGAGTCCCGGATTCTGCCCTCCGTCTTCTGTCCCCCGGAGCCGCCCTCTCCCTCGTCCGCCTCCGGCCGGTTCCGGATGAAGGTCTCGTACAGATACCGGTCGCCGCTGTCCTGCATGTTCCAGAGATTGTCGATGATCTGGGCGCCCATATTGCCGATGCTCCGCAGGTTTGCCGTCATCGCCGTGATGGCCTCCTCGATCTCGTCCATCCGGGAGGGCTTGAGCAGGAACCGCGTCACGCCGAGCTTGATGGCGCGCTGGGCGTACTCGAAGTTGCGGTAGCCCGTCAGAAGAGTCACCTCCATGTCGGGACACTCCGATTTGACCGCCGCCACCATGGCGAGGCCGTCCATGTTGTTCATGGAAATGTCCGAGATCAGGATATCCGGCCGGAGCTCCTTCACCTTCTCCAGGCCCTCCAGCCCGTTGGAGGCGGTCCCCGCCACCTCGCAGTTGAAATCCGCCCAGCGGACGCTCTTCCGGAGGCCTTCGCATATGATCGGTTCGTCGTCTACGATCAGCACCCTGTACATCTTCTCTCTCCTTCGTTCCGGGATTCCCCTGCTCCGGCAGGTCTCCCGCTCCGCCGCGGCGCGGCCGCTTTCCTTCCTTACGGATCCATTATAGCATCCCGCGGGACAAAAATCCCCCGCGGCGGAAGAACCGCGCGGGGAGGCCGGCCGCTTATCCCTTGACGGCTCCCACCGTCATGCCCTTGATGATGTACTTGTTGAGGAACATATACACGATCAGGACCGGAATGACGATCAGCGTGACGGAGGCGAACAGCGCCCCGTAATTGACGCCCTCCTTCGAGGCGATGTTGTTGAGCAGGATGGTGATGGCCCAGTTCTCCTTGGTACGCAGGAAAAACATCTGCGTGAACAGGTCGTTGTAGCTCCAGAGGAAGCTGAAGATTCCCACGGTCACCATGGAGGGCTTGCACAGAGGGAAGACGATCCGGAAATACGTCCGGAACATGTTGCAGCCCTCGAGGAAGGCGGACTCCTCCAGCTCCACCGGCAGCGTCCGGATATAGCCCATGAGGACGATGATGGCGAAGGACAGGTTCCCCGCGATCTGGGGCAGAATGACCGACAGCAGGTTCTTCCACACATAGGGTGTGTTCACGATGCCCCACTTCGTCTGCATCCGCAGGACGGGAATGATGGTGGAATAGATGGGGAACATCATCCCGGCGTAGAGCAGCGTGAGCAGCAGCCCCTTGCCGCGGAAGCGGTAGCGGCACAGGATGTACGCGGCCATGCCGGAGAACAGGATGACCGCCGCCGCCACCGTGCCGGAGATGATAAAGCTGTTCCGGTAGGCCCTCAGGATATCGTAGCCCTCGAAGATGCTTTTGTAATTCTGGAGGGAAAAGGTCGCCGCCGTCGGCAGGGAGAAGGAATTGCGGTAGATCGTCTTTTTGTCCTTGAACGAGTTCACCAGCGTCCAGACGAGGGGGAAGACGGTGGTCAGCGCCCAGGCGGTGAGAAACAGGTAGACCGCGGCGTAACCCGCGCTGAATTTTTTCTTCATGAAGCCGTCTCTCCTTTCTACGCCTGATAGTCGTCGTTCTGCCGGAAGATGCGGTTGACCGCCGCCGACAGGATCACGCCGAGAAGGACGATAAAGACCGCGATGGCGGAGGCATAGTCCACGTCGGAGTATACCTTGGAATACATGTAGGTGCCCGTCAGCCACGTGTTGGACATGCCGTTCACGAACATGGTCCAGGGAAGGTCGAAGACCTTCAGCGCGCCGGTCACCGCCAGGATGACGCAGGTCCCCACGCTGTTCCGCAGCAGCGGAAGGGTGATGTACCTCACCTGCTGCCTCCGGTCCGCGCCGTCGATGGTGGCGGCCTCATACAGCTCCGAGGGGATGCCGGACAGGCCGGTCAGCAGGATGACGAAGTAAAATCCCACGTACTGCCAGATGACGGGCGTCAGCATCGTAAACATGGCGTGCTTCGATTTCCAGTCGATGAGCTCGTTGCTCCCGCGGTCCAGATAGCCCGTGAACTGGAGCAGCTGGTTGATCATGCCCTTGTCGTAGAGAAAGACCAGGTTGAACAGAAGACCGAGGGCCGTGGCTGAGATCACGATGGGGAAGAAATACACCGTCCGGAAAAAGCCCGCCCCGGCCTTGATGTTGCTCACCAGCAGCGCCAGCACGAGGGCGATGCCCACCTGTCCGAAGATCGTGGCGGCGATGGTGACCGCGGTATTTTTCAGGGCGGTCTTCATCTTCGGGTCGGACAGCAGCTTCACGTAATTGACGTACCACGGGGCGTTCCACTCCCCTCCCGCGGTTCCCATGTATTTGATGTGCTGAAAGCTGTTCAGGATGTTCTGAACAAACGGATAGTAGAGATAAACCAGCATAAAGAGAAATGCCGGAAGCAGGAACACCCAGATCAGCTTCCTGTGTTTGTAAATATTCGCGTCCATCCCCGTTCTCCCGTGTTTCTTAAGTCAGAAGGGGAGGACCGTCCTTCCCGTGTCAGGCGGGCTGACACAAGAGAGCGGTCCCCCCTGTAAGAATCGTTGTCCGAAGGGTGTTCTTCCTTCTGCCTTACCGTTGTCCGAAGAGTATTTTTCTCTTCTGCCTTACCGTCGTCCGTAGAGCGCTGTCCTTCCGCCCCGCGGCGGCCGGAAGCCTCCGGGCGCCTTTCGTTATTCGGCGTTCGCCTCAAGCACGGCGGCGACGGCGTCGGCCGCGTCCACATCGCCGTTGACGATGGAGGCCATGTCCGCGAAAATGGGCTCGCGGGCCGCGGCGGAGAGCTGATCCTGGACCGCCGGAGAGATGCCGGTGAAGGAAGCCGTGTAGTCGATGGCGTCGATCTGAAGAGCGTTGAAATCGGAGGTATCCGGGGACGCGCCTTCCTTGAGGGCCGTGGCGGAAACGCCGGCGAACTTCGAGACGACTTCGTCGGAGGTCATGAAGGAGACGAAGGAAACCGCCGCGTCTCTCTTCTCCTCGTCGTCCCAGGCCTTCCTGGTGATGAAATAGCCCATGGAAAGGCCGCCGATCTCATCCGTCGTCTTGCGGCTGCCCTTGCCGGGAACGTTGACGACCGTGAAGTTCCCGATGTCGTCCACCGCTTCCGCGATGCCGCCGATCTTCCAGGAGCCGTCGATCAGGAACGCCGCCTTGTCGCCCGTGAAGAGCTGGAAGGTCTCGGCGTCCGTCGCCGTCAGTGTGTTTTCCGGGAAATAGCCGGCCTCGTAGAGGGCTTTGATGTCGTTGAGTCCGTCCACCCAGGCGGTGCCGTACTCGTCGTCGACGCTGCCGGGAACCGTGTTGTGGGTCTCAGGGCTCTGGAAGTTGTAGATCGCGTACTCGAACCAGTAGTGCGGGATCTCCTGAAGAGAAGCGGCGATGGGGGTGTAGCCGGCCGCCTTGACCGCCTCGCACGTCTCCAGGAACTCGTCCCAGGTCGTCTCCGCCGTCGGGACCTCGACGCCCGCGGCCTCCAGCACTTCCTTGTTGACGAACATGCCCTCCCAGTAGCCGTTGACCGGCACGGAGTAGTTCACGCCGTCCACGGGGGACGCGCCGAGAAGGTCGTCCTTCATGTTGCCGGCGAAATCCGGATAGACTTCGCGGATCTCATCGACGGATACCACCTTGCCCTGCTCCACGAACTGGTTGGAGTCGACTCCGTTGAAGAAGAAGAGGACGTCCGGTTCGGAGCCCGCCTCAAAGTCCATGATGATCCGGGACTTGAACGCCTCGTCGGAAGTGGCGGAGCTGTCTTCCACCTTGTTGCCGCTCTCCGCTTCCCAGGCCGCCACGCTGTCCTTGTAGTTCTGCGCGTTGCTGTCCTCGCCCGCGTAGGTCGTCGTCACGTTGAGGGTCACGCCGTCGGCCATGACCGGGGCCGCGAAGGCCGCGGAAAGGGCGGTGATTCCTGCCAGTACAAGCACCATATTCTTTCTCATTTACAAAAACCTCCTGTTCCTGAACTGCAGTTCCCCCGGAGGGACTGCCTGACTTGATAACCAAAGCATATCCTTTCCGGGGGCAAAAGTGAATGAACGCCGTTGTGGGGCCCTTGTCTCTTTTTGTATATTTTGACGCCTGTTTTTGTCTTCCGTTGCCCGGTCTTGTCCGGCCTTGTTCCGGGAATCGGCAGCCCGTCTCCCCGGCCCGGAAGATCCGCCGTCCGCGAAGGGAGGCGTTCCCGGCGCCTCCGGCGCCCCCGCGTCCCGGCGCGGCCGTCACGCCCTCCCGCCGGCGCCCCGGCAGATGAGGATCTCGCTGACCGTCGTTCCGTCTCCGCCGTCCCGGATGGTCAGCCCGCTCTCCCCGCCGTAGATCAGCCGGAGGCGTCTGTGCACGTTCCGGATCCCGATGCTGCCGCTGTCCATCCTCTCCCCGTCGGAAATCTGCTCCACGTCGGAGAGGAGCGCATCGATCTTCTCCCTGTCCGCCCCGGACAGCGTCCCGTTGTTCTCGACCAGGATGTGCAGCTCCTCCCGCGAGCCGAAGATCCGCATGGTGCCCTCCCGCCGGCCGGCGGCGTCGCCCCCGTGCTCCACCGCGTTCTCCACGATGGGCTGGATGATCAGCTTCGGCACGCTGCAGCCGAGAAGGGCGGGGTCGACCTCGCGGGAGAAGGAGAAATGATCGCCGAAGCGCTCCTGGATGATGTAGAGGTAGGCGTCCACATAGGTCAACTCCTCCTGCAGGCTGACGAACATCTCGTTGTTCCGGTTGAGGGCCGCGTTCATCATGACGCTCAGGGCGGAGATCATCTCGCTCACGTCCTCGTTGCCGTTCATGATGGCCTTCCAGTTGATGATCTCCAGCGTATTGTTCAGGAAATGGGGATTGATCTGGGACTGCAGCGCCTTCAGGGCCGCGTCCCGCCCGGCGACCTCCTCCGCGTAGATCCGGTTGAAGGATTCCTCCAGGCTCCGGGACATGTGGTTGAAGTTGTCCACCAGCTGGCTGATCTCCTTGTTCTTCCGGAACGGCTCGACCTGGTATCCGTACTGCCCGGCCCGGATTTTCTCGGAGCCCTCCACCAGGGTGCCGATGGGCCTGTTGATGTTGGTGTAGAAGAAGTAGAAGGTGGCGATCAGCAGCGGGATCAGGGTGATGAAGACCGCGGAGTAGACCGCCAGGAAGGCGGTCCGGTCGCTGAGCATCGCGCCGCGGTCCAGCCCGAGGGCGAAGGCATACCGCTGGGCGTTCACCTTCATGTCCAGACACGCCGTGTCCTTTGCCGCCTCATAGACGAAATTCATGGAACGGTCCGCGGGGGCGTCCAGCTTCTCCGCCGCCCCGGCCAGAACGGCGCGCAGCGCCTCCTCCCGCTCCCTGTCCTCCGTCCAGCGGCAGACGACGTCGCCGTCCAGGAGGGCGATGCCGTCCGTCCTCCAGATCACGTTGTCCATGGCGTCGAAGAGCCGGTCCATGTTGAGCTCCATGACGAAGGTGGCGAAGGGCTCGTAGTTGCTGAGAACGATATTCCTCACCACATACATATGGCCCGAAAGGCAGATCAGCCGCGTCTTCGTGTCCAGGTCCTTCGCCGTCAGACGGACCGCCTCCGCCGTCTCCCGCTTGAATTCGTCGATGCTCGCGTAGGTGGCCCCGGCCACGTTGCTGTAGGTGTAATATTCCATGCGGATTTCGTCGCCGTAGAGCAGGATGGTGTTGGAAATGGTCCGGGAGAACTTGTAGGTCTTGTTGAGGTAATCCGTCACGACGCGGTGCATCACGCCCTCGTCGCCGTCCTTCAGAAACTGCTCGTAGGCCTTCTTGATGACGCCGTCGTAGGACGCCTGCCTCGAATCCTCGATGGCGCCCTCGATTCCCTCCATCACGATCCGCCCCGCGCTCTCCACGGAGGAGCGGAGCGTATTTCTCACCTGGATGGCATTGCGCACGACGGATACCCGGATCAGAACCGCGGACAGCACGATATAGGGTATGATCCAGCAGATCAGAATGACCTTGACCATCCCCGCGGTGAGTCTCTCCGGACTTTTGTCCCTCCGGTTTCCCGTCCTGTTTTTCCGAAATCCGGGCATCTGTCCCTCCGGCCGTTTCCTGAGAATCCGCGCTGTTTCACAATCGCCCTGCTTTACTGCGGATCCCTGTCGTTTCACTGAGAATCCGCGCCGTCTCACTGAGGACCCCCGCCGTTTCACCGGGGATCCGCGCCGTTGACCGGCGGCCCGCGCGGTTCACAATCGCCCTGCTTTACTGCGGATCACCGCCGGCTCCGAGGAAATCCCCGAGGAGAGCGCAGATCTCCTCCGCCTCCTTCCGCTCCGGCATCTCGCAGAACACCCGCAGAAGCGGCTCCGTCCCCGAGAACCGGGCGGCGGCCCAGCCTCCGTTTCTGAAATAGACCTTCACGCCGTCCGCGTAGGAGACGTGATCCGTCTCCTCAGGGAAGGCGGGCAGTTCCTTCCTCTCGAAGAGGAGCTCCGAGGCGGCGCGCTTCAGCCCTCCGTCGAGCCGGAAGCCCCGCTCCGCCATATAGGCCTCTCCGCACTCCTCCCGGATCTCCCGGATCATTTCGGAGAGCTTTCTCCCCGTCACGGCGATCATCTCCACCAGGAGCATGGCCGCGTAGATGCCGTCCTTGCCGTTGATGTGCCCCCTCAGGGTCAGGCCGCCGGAGGACTCCCCGCCGATGAGAGCGTCCGTCTCCCGCATTTTCGCGGAAATGTACTTGAAGCCCACGGGAACCTCGTGGCATTTCTGTCCGAAGCGCTCCGCCACCCTGTCCAGCAGATGGGTCGTGGCCACATTTCTCACCACGTCGCCCTTCTCCCCCCTGTATTTCAGGAAATAGTAGTACAGCAGCACCAGGATGTCGTTGGCGTGCAGGAAACGGCCGGTGTCGTCGATGACGCCCAGCCGGTCGGCGTCCCCGTCCGTGGCCACCCCGAGATGAAAGCGGTAGTCCATGACCCGGGCCCCCAGCTGGCGCATGGTCTCCTCGCCGGGCGCCGGCATGCGTCCCCCGAACAGCGTGTCGTGGAAGTTGTGTATCATCTCCAGGTCGCACCGGGCGGTGAGAAGCAGCGTCTGGAGAGGGACCTCCGACACGCCGTACATCGGATCAAAGGCCACCCGCAGGTTCGCGGCGCGGATAGCGCCGACGTCAATCTTGCCGAGAATGTCGTCCAGGTACTCGTTGAGGGGGTAGATCTCCCGGATGAGTCCCTTCGCCAGGGCCTCGCCGTACTCCATCTCCGGCACCGCGTCCGGATCGATGCCCGCCGCGATCTCCTCGATCTCGTCGGTGACGGCCTTGTCGGCGTCCCGTCCCTCCCGGGTGAAGACCTTGATGCCGTTGTAGACGGCGGGATTGTGGCTGGCGGTGATCATCAGGCCGTAGGGCAGACGGTGGCGCATCACATAGAACATGCACAGCGGGGTGGGCGACGACTTGTTGATCAGGCTCGCGGTGATGCCCTCCGCCGCGAACACCTGCCCGCACCAGCGCATGCTCTCCTTCGAGAGAAAGCGCCGGTCGTAGCCGATCACGATCCCCTCGCCGGCGAGCCCCTCCCGCTTCATCCTGACGCACATGGCGGCCGCCAGCAGCTGGATGTTCCTCTTCGTAAATTCATCCCCGATGACGGCTCTCCAGCCGCCGGTCCCAAACCTGATCATCTCTGCTCCTCCTGTCCCATGACGACCCTGACGTCCGCGGTGCTCCCGGCGGGGAGCGCCGGGATCCGGTCCGTCTCCCTGCCGTCGACCGTTATCCTCCTCACGCCCCTGGAGACGTGCTCCGGGTTGCTCACCTCGATCTCGTAGACGGCGCCGCGCCAGACTCTTCGTACGTGGAATCCGTCCCACGCCTTCGGGACGCAGGGATCCACCAGAAGTTCGTCGAAATCCGGCCGGATTCCCAGCATAAACCGCGTGGCGGCGAAGTACGCCCACCCGCCGGAGCCGGTCATGAAGGGGTGTCTCGCCCGGCCGAAGGCGCTGTGGTCCGGCCCCATGATAAACTGGCAGTAGGAATAGGGCTCGGACTGGCGGATCTCGATCCGGTCGTTCTGGAGGCAGGGGCAGAGGGCCTCGTAGTACTCCATGGCCCGGTCCCCCCGGCCAAGCACGCACTCGGCCGCCCAGGCCCACGGATTCGGATGGGAGAAAATCGCGCCGTTCTCCTTCACGCCCGGATAGACCCTCGTGACAAAGCCGATCTCGTCGTCCGGCTTCGTGTAGGAAGGAGCGTTGAGCCGGATGCCGTAGGGAGTGAACAGGTTCTCATAGACGCTGTCCATGGCCCTTTCGCCCATCTCCTGCCCGGCGGCCCCGCAGAGCACGCCCCAGGCGTTGCTCTCCAGGTGGACGCGCCCCTCCTCGTCCGTCCTCGTCCCGATCCGCCTTCCGCTCGCGGTGATGCCCCGGATGAACCAGTCCCCGTCCCACAGCGTATCGGTGACGACGCGGCTCACCTTCCGCCGCAGGGCGGTATAACGCTCCGCGTCCTCCCCGCGTCCCAGACGCTCCGCGAGGCTGATGAAATGGCCCAGGGCCCAGCAGTGAAGCTCGGAGACCAGGGCGCTCTCTCCTCCGCCGAGATTGAGGCAGTCGTTCCAGTCCGCCCGAAGACCCCTGCACACGCCGTTCGGCCCCGTCTCCTCCGCGGAAAAATCCAGAATCCGTTTCAGATGCTCATAGACGGTGCCGGGCTCCGCGTCCTTCCGGCCGGAGACGGAGGTGTCCGCGTAGGGGAGCCTCAGATCCGCGAAGGCCAGATCGCCCGTCTCCCGGATATACTCCACGACGGCCGGCACCAGCCAGAGGGCGTCGTCGGCGCAGGCGTCCTCCACCCCGTGAAGGATATCCCTCCGGTTGACGCCGGGAATCACCGTGGGCGAACGGAAGGGCTTCTTCTCCCCTTCCTTCTCCGGCTCAAACCAGCGGGGCTCGAAGAGATGCAGCCCGTAGCCGCGGGAGGTCAGCCCCTTCAGCAGCTGGACGATGCGCCCGCGGCATTTTTCGGGATTGGAGTGAGGCACCGTCATGGAATCCTGGGCGGTATCCCGGTACCCGAGTCCCGTCCTCCCGCCCACCTCGATGAAGGAGGCGAACCTCGAGAACATCACGTTGATCTCCGACTGGTAGAGATTCCACGTATTGATCATGGTGTTCATGGCCGCGGAGGGCGTGCGGATCTGCAGGGCCATAAGCTTCCTGTCCCAGAAGCGGGCCAGCTCCGCGAACGCCCGGTCCACCTCGGCGTGATCGCCGTACCGGGCCCGGATCTTCCGCCCCTGCTCCCGGTCCCCGTCGCCCAGCAGGAAGATGAGCCGCGCCTCTTCTCCGGGCGCCAGGACCAAATTCTTCTGAAGACTCCCGCAGTGGTTTCCGCCCTTCTCAAAGGAGCCGCCGCAGCGGCCCGCGGTCACGGCCCTGGGATCCGTCTCGGTGTGATAGGTTCCCAGGAAGGCGTCCCTCAGGCAGTCGAATCCGTCGGGATCAAAGTCCGCCGTGAAGAACTGATAGCCGGACTCCTCGTAGAAGAGATCGTGCTCGATGATCCCGTCCTCGCAGGAGGACCCCGAGCAGTAGAGGCTCATCTGGTAATTCTGATTGTCGATGGCGATGTGATGCCAGGAAAATTCCAGATAGGAGAAGACAGAGAGGCTCCGCTCCCGGGCGCCGTCGTTCCGGACCGTCACGTCCCAGATCATCGCGTCGTCGTCGAGGGGAATGAACATCCGCTGGGACGCCCGGAGTTCCCTGCAGGCGCACTCGTAGACCGAGTAGGACAGCCCGTGGCGGCAGCTGTAAGACGCCTCGTCCGGATTTTTTCCCACCGGCTGCCAGGAAATGCTGAAATAATCGCCGTCCTCATTGTCGCGGAGATACACGTAGAAGCCCGGCCTGTCCATGGGGACGCCGTTTCCCCGGAATCTCGTCACCCGGTGGTACTCCGGGGAGCCCCGGAAGAGGTAGCCTCCCGCGGTGTGATTGACCACCGCGCACATCTCTCCTACGCCGAGATAATTGGTCCAGGAGACCGGCAGGTCCACGCGCTCGATCACATATTCCCTGTTTTCGTCGTCAAAACGTCCGTATCGCATAAGAGCCCTCCCGCGGGTTTTCGCATTCTAATGGCGATTATACCCGCGGAAAGGGCCGTTTCCCATGAACGGACTTGGCGGCTGCTTGAACGGAATTGGCAGATTCGCGGCGTCAGAAGCCGAAGCGGCGCCCGGGATCCACGCCGTCAGAGGCCGGAACGGCGCCCGGGATACACGTCCTCAGATGCCGGAACGGCGCCCGGGATACACGTCCTCAGAGGCCGAAGCGGCGCCCGGGATCCGCACTCTCAGAAGCCGAAATACCGCTCGGCGTTGCGGAAGCACACGCCCTCGACGATCTCCCTCAGGGTCCCGTCGTCGTCCGGGTAGAGGCCCTCCTCGACCCAGGTGCCGATCAGGTCGCAGAAAATCCGCCGGAAATACTCGTGCCTCGTGTAGCTCAAGGGGCTGCGGGAGTCGGTCAGCATGCCCACGAAGGTCCCCAGCACGCCCTGCGACGCGAGGCCGGCCAGCTGGTTCCGGATCCCCTGCCGGTGATCGTTGAACCACCAGGCGCTCCCGTGCTGAAGCTTTCCGAAGCTCCCGTCCTGGAAGCAACCCATGACGGTCTCGATGGCCGTCCCGTCGCCGGGATTGAGGGAATAGAAAATCGTCTTCGGGAGGCGTCCCCTCCCGTCCAGCGCGTTGAGGAGGGCGCCCAGATCCGCGACGGACACCGCCTCCCCGATGCTGTCCGCCCCCGCGTTCTTCCCGAGGGTCCGGAAGAGGCGGTCCGAGAGGTCGCGGGCCGCTCCCATGTGGAGCTGCATGGCCCAGTCCAGGGCGTGATATTCTTCCGCGAAAAACAGGAGCAGCGCCGTCCGGAACTGAAGGATCTCCTTCTCCGACAGCGTCTCCCCGGCGAGCCGCCTGCGGAAGATCCGGTCCGCCTCCTCCCCGGACGCGGGGACAAAGCGGAGAGCGTTCATCCCGTGATCCGCCAGCCGGCAGCCGTTTTCGTGAAAGAAGCGGATTCTTCCCCGGAGAATGTCGAGAAGCCCGGCGAAATCCTCCGCCCTCGCCCCCTGCGCCCGCTCCAGCGCCCCGAGGTACCCGCGCCAGTCCGGGCTTTCGATCTCAAAGACCCGGTCCGGCCGGAAGGCGGGAAGCACCCTGACCTCATAGCCGTCCGAGGCGATTTTCCTGTGATATTCGAGGGAATCCGCCGGGTCGTCGGTGGTGCAGAGCACCTTCACGCGGGAATCCCGGATGATCCTTCTCAGGGAAAACCCTTCCTCCCGGAGCTTCGCGCCGCACAGCTCCCAGACCTCCCCGGCGGTGTTTCCGTTCAGGATGCCGCGGTACCCGAAATACTGCCGCAGCTCCATGTGGCTCCAGTGATACAGCGGGCTTCCGATGGCGAGGGGCAGGGTCTCCGCCCATTTCTGAAATTTCTCCCGGTCCGGGGCGTCTCCCGTGACGAACCGCTCCTCCACCCCCGCGGCGCGCATGATCCGCCACTTGTAGTGGTCCCCGCTCAGCCACAGCTGCGTGATGTTTTCGTAGCGCCGGTCCTCGCAGATCTCTTTGGCGTCCAGATGGCAGTGATAGTCAATGATGGGCAGGGGCGCGGCGAAGTCGTGGTACAGGCGGGCCGCCGTGCCGCTGGACAGAAGAAAGTCCTTGTCCATGAAGGGTTTCATTTCCGCATTACCTCTTTTTCAGTCCCGCAGCGGCCGCATCTTCGCGGCGGCCGCCGCGTCATAATCACCTGCCGGCCGCGAACCGGTGAAGGGTTCTCCGGACGGCGCCGGGCCCCTCGGTGAGCTCCCGGAAATACGAGAGCACCTGATCCGCCAGACCGGCCTCCTCGAGGTTCACGCCGAAGATGGCGTCGTTTCTCAGCAGTTCCCGGATCCGCTCCTCGTCGGGAGCGTCTCCCATGGCGCAGTTCTCCACATACGGCCGGACCTCGTCCAGCAGAGGATCCGGGCTCAGCGCAAAGGGCCTCCCCTCGTCGTCGACGGCCGTCAGGTATCTCAGCCAGCCGGCGAAGACCAGCGGAATCGCCCGAAGATCCGCCGGATTCAGGGTGTCGGAGGCCAGATAGGCCCGGATGGTCTCCCCGAAGCGGATCGGAAGCTTCTGGGAGGTGTCGGTGGCGATGCGCTGCGGCGTGTCCGGCAGGAAGGGATTGGAAAAGCGGGTCTTCAGCACCTCGTCGAGGAAGTCCCCCGGGCGGATGATTCCCGGGTCGGCCGCCGCGGGCAGGCCTTCCAGGTATCCCACGTTCTCCGCGAGGGTCCTCAGGTCGTCGTCCCGCAGCTCCTGCCAGATGCGCTCAAAGCCCAGCAGACAGCCGAAGACGGCCAGGGCGGTGTGCAGAGGATTGAGGCAGGTGCAGACCTTCATCCGCTCCGCCTTCTCCACGGTGTCCCGGTCGGTGAAGCAGAATCCCGCCTTCTCCAGGCAGGGTCGCCCGTTGGGAAAGCGGTCCTCGAGGATCAGGTAGCCCGGCTCCTCGGCGTTGACGAAGGGCGTCCCCTCCGGCAGACCGTCCTCCGCCAGCAGGGCCGCCACGGACGGCGCCGGGGCCGGCGTGATTTTGTCGATCATCGTCCAGGGAAATGTCACCCGCTCGCCGAGCCAGCGGACAAAGCCCCCGTCTCCCCACGCCTCCGCGAAGCATCCGACGGCCTCCTTCAGCCGGTCGCCGTTCCGGGAGCAGTTGTCCATGCTGACCATGGCCAGCGGGGCGCCGTTCCGAAGATATCTCGCCCGGAGGAGGGCGGTGATCCGCCCCATATAGGAGCGGGCGTCCTCCGGCCCCGCCTCAAGATCCCGGGCGGCGTCGGGCAGCAGATGCCCGGAGGCATCCCTGAGGGCGTAGCCCTTCTCGGTGATGGTAAAGGTGACCATCTGGAGGGAGGGCTTCTCAAAGATCTCCCTCAGCCTCTCTTCGTCCTCATACAGAAAAACCGTCTCCGCGACGGAGGCGGTCACGGCCTTTTCCACGCTGCCATCGGACCGGAGGGTGACGCCGACGAACAGGCCGTCGTTCTTCTCCGGCGCCTTCCGGCGCCTCCCGGCGGCGATGATGCCGGCCTTTGCCTGCCCGGCGTCCAGCAGACGCTGGCACGCGTCCGCCTGAAAGGCCCTGAAGAGGTTCCCGGGCCCGAAATGAAGCCACACCGGCTCCGCCTGCGTCGCCGCGGTCATGGCCGCCCTGTCGAAGGCCGGGAGCCGGTAGCCGCGTCTCTCCCAGGCCCTGCGGTCCCGAAGTCCTTCCTCCGTGAGAATCATGCCTTCTCTCCTCCCTGTTCTTCCTTCCGGCCGGCCTCCCTGTCCATCAGGTCCCAGGCGCCCAGCATGTACATGATGCCAAGGGCCCGGTCGTAAAGTCCGTACCCCGGGCGCACGCGTCCCGGCTTCTCGTCCCACAGGTGACGCCCGTGATCCGGGCGGATATAGCCGTCAAACCCGCCGTCGTGATAAGCCCGGAGGATGTCCAGAATGCCGGTGTCCCCGTCGCAGTCCCGGTGGCTTGTCTCGCAGAAGTCGCCGTTTTCAAAATGTCTGACGTTCCGGATGTGGGCGAAGGCGATGCGGCCGCAGTGCTTCCGCACGATATCCGCCACGTTGTTGGCGGGATTGGCGTTGAGGCTGCCCGAGCAGAGGGTGAGGCAGCTGTGGGGATCGTCCACCATTTTCAGGAAGCGGTCGATGGAGGGCTCGTCCACCAGGATCCGGGGAAGCCCGAAGATGTCCCAGGGCGGGTCGTCCGTGTGGATCGCCATCCTGATATCGCACTCATGGCAGACAGGCATCAGCCGCTCCAGGAAATACCGGAGGTTTTCCCACAGCCGCTCCGCGGTCAGGCCCCTGCACTGCTCAAAAAGCTCTCCCAGCCGGGCCAGCCTCTCCGGCTCCCATCCGGGAAAGGTCATGCCGCATTCCTCCATGACCGACAGCACGTACCCCGCCATCTCCTCCGGATCGTCCCTGATCATGTCCTTCCGGTAATACAGGGAGGTGGAGCCGTCCTCCGCGGGATGGAAGAGCTCCGTGCGGGTCCAGTCGAAAACCGGCATGAAATTGTAGCAGATCACCCTGACGCCGGCTTCCCCGAGATGGCGGACCGTCTCGATGTAGCGGTCGATGAGGACGTCCCTGCCGGGCTGTCCGGTCTTGATGTCGTCGTGGACGTTCACGGACTCCACCACGTCCGCGTTGAAGCCCGCCGCGCGGATCCGCGCGACGACCGGGGCGATCTCCTCCCGGCGCCACACCTCGCCCGGCAGCTTGTCGTGAAGCGCCCACACGATGGTGCTCACGCCCGGTATCTGCCGGATGTCACCCAGGCTGATCGTGTCATTTCCCTCGCCGTACCATCGGAATCCCATCTGCATGACGTCATCCTCCTGCCGTCAAAGACCGGCGGTCCCTGTCCCGCCTTTAAAACACTGCTGCCAAAGAAATCCGCAAAATGCGGCCGTCAGAGATCCAGATACAGTCCGGCGCTGTCGCGGAAGGTGCCGCAGATCAGACGGATGATATCGACCAGCCACCCGATGCCGAACAGTCCGAACGTACAGAGATAGAGAATCCCCATGCCGATCCGCCCCACATAGAAGTAGTGCACGCCGAACTCTCCCAGGAAAACGCACAGAAGCAGGGCCGCGAGCCGGCTCTTCGGGGAGCACCCCGGACCGTCTCCCACGCTCCGGATTCCCTCCCTGTCCCTCTTTCTCATCGACGAGAGGATGACCGCGGCGATGATCAGGATCAGGACGGAGAAGGGCCGCATATCCTCCAGGGAAAAGGTCAGCAGCACGGCGCAGACGCAGACCGCCAGCGATATCCGGAAGGTCTTCTTCTGCTCCTGGAGAAGCCTCTCCTCCTTCAGCTCCTTCTCGTGGGCGTACTCCAGCTCCTTCAGGCGGATCTCGGCCTCCTTCAGCCTCGCCTCGTCGACGATCCGGTTCGTGATGTGGACCGACTCGTCGTCAATGACGAATTTCGTCCCGCAGTAGGAACAGAACACCTCTTTTCTCTCAGGATCCATCTCCATCTCGGCGCCGCAGTTGCTGCACCGCATCTTTATCATTTTCATGTCGTTCTCCTATGGCCGCGCGGGCGGCCCCTCCGGCATCTACCGGCCGCGCGGCAAGATAATCCCGCTTCCCGCCGGTCTCCCTGCGGCCGCTCAATAACCGCGCTTCGGCCGGCGGTTCATCACATAGCCGGCCGCCGCCCCGACGAGGCCCCCGACGACGTGGGCCAGGTTGGAGATATTGTCCTTCACGGTGATTCCCTCAAAGACCTGCTGCCCGAGGAAAATGACCGCCGCCAGGATAAACGTCAGGGGAATCTCCCCCTCGGTGAACCCGGTGAAGGAGGCCAGCAGGATGAAGGCGAAGGCCACGCCGCTGGCGCCGCACAGGGCAGTGTGCGGGAAGAAGACGCCGTTCAGGATGCCGGTCACGACCGCCGTGAGGGCGATGATCTCCACCATCGTCCGCGATCCGTATTTCTCCTCCAGCATCGGCCCGAGCAGCAGCAGATAAGAAGCGTTTCCGATGAGGTGCGGCCACCCGCTGTGGCCGAACACATGGGTGAAAAGGCGGATATAGGTCAGCGGGCTGAGCAGGGACGAGCGGTACGTCATGAAAAGCTTCGAGGTGCTCCTGCCCCCCGTCGCCATGCCGAGCAGCGTCACGGCGAAGCAGATGAGGACAAAGCTCAGCGTGACGGGCGCGTTGTAGGTGATCTTCAGCTTCCTGTTCATATCCGGAATCCCCTCCTTCACGTTATCCTTCGATTCTACACCAGACCCGGCCATTTATCAATTTCATACGCCGGCGCAACGTCTTCCGCCGGACCCTCCGGGCGGATCACCTCTGGCTCGACTGCGGGGAGGTGCTGCCGGGTCCCTTCTCCTCCTGGGACCGCCCGGTTTCCCTCGCGGAGGGGATCCCGACGCTGAAAAAGGCAGAGGACTGACCTTTGCGGCCGCCTCTGCCCTGACGCTTCAGTTATCCGGATCGCCCAGTTCTTCCTTCAGGAGCTCCTCGTGCAGGAGCTCCTGTTTCCTTCTCTCCTCTCTCCGGCTCTCCTCCTCCAGGTTCTCCTCGTAGATCCGGGCGAGCCCGCCGTGGGACGTCTCCCGGTATTTCTCGTTCATGTCCAGCCCGGTCCGGTACATGGTCGCGACGACCTCGTCGAAAGAGATCTTTCTCGTCGCGTAGAGGAACCGGGAGAGGTTGACCGCGCTCAGGGCCCTCATGGCCGCCACCGCGTTTCGCTCGATGCAGGGGATCTGCACCAGCCCCTCCACGGGGTCGCAGGTCAGGCCCAGGTTGTGCTCCATCGCGATTTCGGCCGCATACTCGATCTGGTCGATGCTCAGGCCGAAGAGCTGGGCGACGGCCGCCGCCGCCATGGAACAGGCGCTGCCGATCTCCGCCTGGCAGCCGCATTCCGCGCCGGAGATGCTGGCGTTGGTGCGGATCACGTTGCCCACCAGGCCGGCGACCGCCAGGGCGTCCAGAATCTCCTCCTCGGGAAAGCCCCTGTCCTCGTTCATATAGTACAGAATGGAGGGCAGCACGCCGCAGCTCCCGCAGGTCGGCGCCGTGACCACCAGGTGCTCCGCGGCGTTCTCCTCGCTGACCGCGTAGGCGTAGGCCGCGATGATGCGGTTCATCGTCACGTCCGGGCTCTCGTTGTAGCAGCGCTTCCCGTACAGGTATTTCGCCTTTCTCGTCAGGTTCAGGCCGCCCGGGAGCACGCCCTCCGCCTTGAGGCCCCGTCTCACAGAGGCCTTCATCGCGTGCCAGACCGTCCTCAGCCGGTCCCGCAGCGTGTGGCCCTCCAGGATATAGATGAGTTGAACGATACCGATCTTCTCCTGGCTGCACAGAGCGGCGATCTCGGAAAAATTCTTCTGCGGATAGACCTCGGCGTCCTCCTCGGAGGGCTCGTTCTCGATGCGGATCGAGCCGCCGCCGACGCTGAAGATCCTAAGGGACGCCAGCTCCCTTCCGCCCTTGAACGCCTTGAACAACATGGTGTTGGGATGGGGCAGGTCCCCCGTGACGGAGTCGACGAGGATCTTCGCGCCGGGAAGGCCCTCGCGGATGGCTTTGCCCGTGCCGTGCCCCTCCCCGGTGCACGCGAGGGATCCGTACAGGGTCACCTCGTAGCGGTCGGCGTCCGGATAACGGGCGCCGAAGGTCTGGGCGGCGTGATACGGGCCGACCGTGTGGGAACTGGAAGGTCCGTTTCCGATCTTGTAAACACTGGCGATACTCTTCATCTCCCTCGCAAGCTCCTTTCCCCTCCGGCCGTTTTCCGGCCCCGCACCGTCTCCGCCTGCTTCCTGGCCTTCCGTTCTGAGGCGTTTCCGCTCCGCCGCGTCTCCGCCTGCTTCCTGACCCTCCGTTCTGAAGCGTTTCCGCTCCGCCGCGTCTCCGCCTGCTCTCACAAAAATCATAGCTCAAACCGGCGGAAAGGTAAAGAACCTCACGGCCGCGCCGCCGGAAAACCGAAAGGCCTCGCGCCGCAAGAAAACCGGAAAGCCGGAGGGCCTCGCGGCGCGTGTCACGGCAGGACGGCGGACGCCCCGGCCTGCGCAGAAAGAAAGAAACCGCCGCATAAATAAGAGATCGCGTCATTGAATTTCCCTGCCGCTTTTGATATAAAAAGATCAGGAAAACAACCGGCATTCCGCCGCGGCCGCGAGGGGCACCGGCGCAGGCGCCCCCGGCGGAACAGGAGTCTTGATCATGCAGAAGAAAGAGCCGCTATTCATACACAAATTCCGCTCCTACTGTGACCGGAGAAAACGTCTCTACGAGGCGGACGAGCTGTTCCACACCAACGAGATCCAGGCCAACCGGATGGTCGTGAGCGTCCTGCTCGGCAGCGCCGCCATCCTCGTGGTCATTCTGCTCGCGGTGTGGGCGGGGATTTTCCCCGTCACGGGGAGGATCGTCCCCTCCATCATCCGCGTCCTCATCGAGACGATGGTGTTCTGGCTCATTTCCAGAAAAATCCATCAGGACGCCTGGTGGCTGAGATACATCCTGCTTCTCGGCCTGATCGGCGTCTACGTCCAGATCGACATCCTGCTGACCCACAAGGTCGCGATCCTCATGGTGCTGCCGGTGCTCTGCGCCACCCGCTACTTCTCCCGGAAGCTGACGGTCACCGTGGCCCTCGCCACCGCCGCCGCCTTCTTTGTCTCGGCGATCCTCGGCGCCTACCGCGGATGGATCAACATGAACGACGTCCGCCTTCCCATCGGGACCACCGTCACCAACACCGGCATATGGCTCGGAAGCGGCATCGAGGCGACGCTGGACCGCTCCCGCTACGCCCGGGACACGGTGATCTTCAGCTACGTCCCGAAGCTCCTGATGTTCACCATCGCCTCCGTCATCTCCGTGAATATCACGAAGCGCGGCCGCGCGATGGTTCTCATCCAGAAGCGGCTGACCAAGAGCAGGGCCCGCATCGAGACCGAGCTGGAGATGGCCACCCAGATCCAGGCGGGCATGCTCCCCGGCATCACGCCCCTGTTTTCCAACAATGAACGCTTCGACATCTTCGCGACCATGGATCCCGCGAGGGAAGTGGGCGGCGATTTCTACGACTTCTTCCTGATCGACGACGACCATCTGGCGCTGGTCGTCGCGGACGTCAGCGGCAAGGGCGTCCCCGCCGCCCTCTTCATGATGGCGGCCAAGAGCATCATCGCCAGCAACACCATGATGGGCTATTCCCCCGCGAAGGTGCTGGAAATGACCAACGAGGCCATCTGCCTCAGCAATCCGCAGGAGATGTTCGTCACCGTCTGGCTCGGCATTCTCGATCTTGGCACCGGCCTTCTGACCGCCAGCAACGCGGGCCACGAGTACCCGGCGATCAAAAAAGGAGACCGCTTCGAGCTCTACAAGGACAAGCACGGCTTCGTTCTGGGCGGCATGGAGGGCGTCAAGTACACGGATTACACCCTTCAGCTGGAGGAAGGCGACAAGCTCTTCCTGTACACGGACGGCGTGCCCGAGGCCACGGACCAGCGGCTGGAGCTCTTCGGCACGGAGCGGATGCTGCGGGCGCTGAATCTCAATCCCTCCGCTCCTCCCCGGATCATTCTCCGCAACCTGCAGCACACGGTGGGCCAGTTCGTGGGCCAGGCGGAGCAGTTCGACGACTTCACGATGCTCTGCCTCTACTACGGAAGGCGGAAGGAACCTGCCGATCCGAAAAAGAAATATCAGGCATAATCTCATCTCCCGGAAAGACGTCTTTCGAAAGACGTCTTTCTTTTCTCCCGGGTTCATCTGCGATAAAATAGATGTATATTCTCAGAAGAAGGAGAAAGAAAGATGTCCCTGTTCCTACGTGCACTGTTGATCGTATTTTTCAACGTGGATACGCCCAGATACATCATTTTCAAGGCGCTCTCCATAGCCGGACTCTGGCTGATGTTCCGGAAATCGGGCATCCGCCCGTGGCTTTCGATTTTCCCCTGGGTGCGGGACTACCAGCTCAGCCGCTGCGCGAACCGCGAGCCGGAAGGCCGCGTCTACTCTGTCATCAGCGTCGTCATCACGGTCATCAACCTGGTGCTTTTGATCGCCACGGCCGCGGGGACCCAGTCCTTCCTGAACTATGTGACGCCGCTTATGCTCGTTCTGGTCATCGCTCTGACGACGATCCATCTCGTCTACAATATCCGCATTTTCTCCGGACTTCTGGAGGTGTACGGCCTCCGGAAGCTCTGGATTCTTCTGTGCATTTTCGACGAGACCGCCTGGATCCCGGTGCTGGTCTGGGGCCTCTTCAAGAGATTCCAGCCGGAATGGAAGATCGAGGATCTCCGCGAGGAGATGGAGCGTCTGGCGACGGAGGGCAGCGCCACCGTCATGGACGAAGGCCTGACCGTCAACCTCAAGGACCGGTCCGTGCGGGAATTCTTCCACAAGAAGATGCTGCTCCGCGACATACACATGGCCATTCCCCAGGGCCACCTGGTGCTGCTGCTGGGCGGCTCCGGCGCCGGCAAAACCACCTATCTCAACGCGGTGAACGGCTACGAAAAGGCCAACGCGGAGGTCATGCTGAACGGCACCAACATGTACACCAATTACAAGAAAATGCAGTACGAGGTGGGCTTCGTTCCCCAGACGGAAATGATGCGCGGAAAGGACACGGTGATCAGCACCCTCCTGGACTCGTCCCTGCTGAGGCTCTCCATCGACATCCCGGCCTCCGAGCGCAAAAAGCGCGTGGAGGAAGTGATGGAGATCTTCGGTCTGACCGCGGTGAAGAACAACAAGGTGGAGAAGCTCTCCGGCGGACAGAAAAAGCGTCTGTCGATCGCCATGGAATTCCTCTCGAACCCCTCGCTCTTCATCCTGGATGAACCGGATTCCGGCCTCGACGCCGTCATGGCGCGGGAGCTCTTCGTCCAGCTGCGCAAAATCGCCGATTCGGGCAAGATCGTCATCGTGATCACGCACACGCCCGACCGGGTGGTGGATCTCTTCGACGACGTCATCGTTCTGGCGAAGGACAGCACCCGCACGGGACGTCTCGCCTACTACGGAAGCATCGGGGAAGCCAGAAAGTTCTTCGGCTGCGAGAAGATGGAAGACATCGTAAAGGCCATCAACCAGAAGGAAGAAGGCGGCAAGGGTCTCGCGGACGAATACGTACTGAAATACGCGGAGGTGGCAAATGGCTGAGAAAGAAAAAACGACTCAGAAAAGACGTCTCAAGGTGCGCCATCGCGGACGCGTCGCCCAGATCCGCATCTACTTCGGAAAATTCCTCCGGATGTTCGTCTATCAGAACGACTGGAAGGTGCTGCCGATGGCCGCGCTCATCGCGGGGCTTGTCGCCTTCGTCATGAGCCGCAACTTCATGAAGACGATGGAAGGAACCCTGACCGGCTCCTTCGCGCTGGCCTGCATCTGCATCTGGAACGGCTGCTTCAACTCGATCCAGGTGATCTGCCGCGAAAGAGACGTGATCAAGAGAGAGCATCGCTCCGGCATGCACATCACGTCCTATATCATCGCCCACATGCTGTACCAGTTCATCCTATGCGTGCTGCAGACGGCCGTGACCCTGGTCGTCACCAGCCGTGTGGGCATGGCCTTTAAGGGAGAGCCCCTGATCACAGGCTCCTTCCTCCTGGATTTCGGCATCTCCATCCTGCTGATCACCTACGCGGCGGACATGATGTCCCTGTGGATCTCGGCCCTGTCCCGCAGCACGACGACCGCGATGACCGTCATGCCCTTCCTGCTGGTGTTCCAGCTGGTTTTCTCGGGCGGAATCATCTCGATCCCGAAAATTGCGGAGCCGATCTCCTCTCTGACGGTGTCGCGTCCCGGCATGAGCGCGATGGCGGCGCAGACGGACGTCAACAGCATCCCCTACGCCTCGATCGAGAAGATGCTCTCCCAGATGGAAACCATCCGGTTCAGCGGGACGGTCACGATCGGGCAGGCGATGGACGTCCTTCAGAACAAGGACAATCCGACCATCAGCGAGCTGCGCTCCCAGGAGATCGGCAGCCTCATGACGCTGGGAGAGCTCCTGGACAGTCTGGCCAACGATCCGCGATTCGAGGATCTGAGAAACCGGCAGATCGTCGACAGCCTGACGCTGGGCACCCTCATCAGCGTGCTGAACGACGCCGAGCTGATAGATAACTACAAGGACATCCCCATCGGCTACACCACCACGCTGGGAGAAGCCGTGGACTATCTCGCGTCAAACAGGGCGCTGCAGGCCATCCGGGACAAGAGCATCTCCTTTGATACCAATATGGGCGACGTGCTGGATATGATCGGAAAAGAGGACACCCAGAAGCTGATCGAGGACAAGGTCGCGGAGATGAACTACAACCCCGATTACGAGCACTCCGCGGACAACATCATGAAAAACTGGCTCCATCTCGTCCTCTTCATCGTCGTGTTCTCCGTCCTGGCCGTCATCACCCTGGAATTCATCGACAAGGACAAGCGCTGAGACACGCGCCGGAAATAATACGGCATCCGCCGCGCGGGCGGCGGAGAAAGCGGCAGGTGATTACATGCAGTTAAAGGATCTCGCGCTGCTGATCTATCCCATATCGCTGCTGATCGTCATGTTCCGCGGAGCCGGTCTTTCCCCCAGGGGAAAGGCCGCTCCCGGATTTCTGCACCCCGACCAGACCGGAATGATCCGGGCCGCCGCGTGCCTCTGCGTCGTGCTTCACCACGTCACTCAGTATGTCACCGGCTACGGGACGGTCCCCCATGGCCCCGTCACCGTCTTCAACTACGCCGGCTTTCTCTTTACCGGCGTATTTTTCTTTTTCTCCGGCTACGGCCTTCTCACCAGCCTGTATACCAAAGAAGACTATCTCCGGACGTTTCCGCGGAAAAGATTTCCCTCCGTGCTCATCCCCTTCTGGACCGTCAATCTGCTGATTGTCCTCTTCTCACGGTTTCTGTACGGGACGCGGTACACCGCGGCCGGCTTCCTCAGCAGCGTCTTCGGCCTGACGCTGGTCAACGGAAACGGCTGGTTCTTCGTAGAAATCACTCTTTTTTACCTGCTGTTCTATCTCCTGTTCCGGTGGATCCGCCACAGGGACGCCGCCCTCCTCCTGCTGTGCGCCGTCGTGACAGGGGTCATTCTCTGTTCCTTCCGCCTGGGGCATGACGCGCCCGGCGCCGTCCGGCACTGGTTCCGCGGCGAGTGGTGGTACAACTCCACCTCCGTCTTTCTTCTAGGCCTGCTCGCCGCGCGCTTCAGGGAACGCCTCTCCGCCTTCCTCGAAAAGCATTTCGCCCCGGTGCTCTGCGTCGCCGCGGTTCTTTTCGCCTTCTCCTTTCCCTTCTCCGTGTGGGTGCTCAACCGCTTCGGCTATTACATCGACGTCCCCTTCGGAGGACGCCGGGCGGCGGCCTTCACCCTCCTGGCCCAGACGGCGGCCGCACTGTCCTTCACCACCCTCGTGGTGCTCCTGAACCGGAAAATCACGCTTCACAGCCGGATACTGGCCCGGCTGTCCGGGATCACCCCGGAGCTCTTCCTCCTCCACGGCGTCTTTGTCAGTCCGGTCTTCGACGGCGTCCGGATGCCCGTCTTCTGGCGGTACGCGGCCGTCCTCGCCTGCGGAACCGGCGCCGCTGCCCTGACGGCACCGCCCGTCAACCGGCTCATCCGCCTCGTCTCCGGGTTCTCGCATTGGCGGAGGCCGGACCATCACACCCTCGAGAGCGAGATGTCCCGCCGCAAAAAGAAAGCCCGTCTGCGCGTTCTCCGCGCGGCCCTGATCGCCGCCGTCCCCGCCGCGCTGATCCTCCTGTGGATCACCTCGCTGAGGCGGATAGTGTTCGCCGCGGCCGACTTCTCCCGGGAGCGGGAGGCGATCCGAAGCGCCGCCGTGGGGGACGAGGTGCTCTTCGGCTGGTATGAGACCGGCGGATGGCGTCCCGGTCCGGAGAGGCTCTCCTGGATCGTGGTAAAGAGAGAGGGCGACGTGGTCTCCCTGATCTGCCGGGACGGAATCGCCGGAAGCAGCTTTCATCACAGACACGAGGCGGTGAGCTGGGAGGACTCGGACCTCCGCGCCCTGCTGAACTCAGAAAAGTTTACGAGTATCTTCAGCCGGTACGAGCGGTCGGCCATCGTGCCGGTCGAGGGAGATCTCCTCACCCTGATGACGCCGGACGAGGCGCGGGAGCTGTTTGAGAGCGACGAGGCCAGGGAGCTTGGCATCACCTCCGCGGCGGAGCGGCAGGGAACGAACGTCAACCGGCTGAGCAAGGATCACTACTGGGACATGAAGGGGTACCGCTCCTCCTGGTGGTGGCTCAGGAACCCCCGGGGAGAAAAAAGCATTACGGCCCCGATCGTCACCGTGGACGGCGTCATCGACGGTGATCTCAAGGCCGTAAATAAACCCGGAGGAGCGGTCAGACCGTTCCTCCGGGTCGATACAGGCGGATAAGCCGCCGTTTCTTGTGATTCCTGATTCCTGTTTTGGCCGCTTCCGGCCGGGCCCTTTTTATCAGTAGCCGATCAGGCTTCCGGCGATCCAGCCGTAGTCATAGGCGCCCGCCAGCATGATCTCGTACCAGTCATAGCCGTCCTTGTTGACGACCCTGCCGGTCGTGGTGACCTCGTTGCCGTTC
>CACYDL010000206.1 GCA_902773195.1 uncultured Lachnospiraceae bacterium | reverse complement strand
GCGTTTTCCTTGTATCCCGGCGGATAGGAGGAAATCTCGCCGAGCTCCACGTGATACCTGGTGTAGGCCGGCTGGAGAATCATGATGCCGTATTCCGAGTCGAGCCTTTCCTTCACGGAATCCAGCGCCCTGACCGCTTCGCCGCTCTCGACGCCGACGCCGGCCAGTACGCAGAAGCCCTGGGGCTCGATGTAGATCTTGCCCTCGTCGCACTCGTCGGAGCCCACCTTGCGGCCGTTGGCGTCGTAGGCCCGGACGAACCACGCGCCGTCCCAGCCGTCCGTCAGGAGGGCCTTTTCCATCTCCTTCACCTCGGCGAGGGCGCGCTCCGCCTCGTCGTCCCTGCCGGTCAGCCGGCAGAGGTCCGCGTATTCGCGGCCGTATTTCACAAACATGCCGCCGATGAAGACCGACTCGGCCACCGGGCCCTCCGAGGGACCGAAGGTCTGGAAGGACTCGCCGGGGTGCTCCGAGAAGCAGTTGAGGTTCAGGCAGTCGTTCCAGTCGGCGCGGCCGATGAGCGGGAGCTTATGGGGACCCTTGTGGTTGATGATGTAGTCCAGGGACCGCGTCAGATGCGTGAAAAGCGTCGTGGCGACGGACATGTCGTTGTCGTAGGGAACCATCTCGTCCAGGATGGAGAGGTCGCCCGTCTCACGGATGTAGGCCGAGGTTCCCGCGATCAGCCACAGCGGGTCGTCGTTGAAGCCGGATCCGATGTCGGAGTTGCCCTTCTTCGTGAGCGGCTGGTACTGGTGGTACGCGGAGCCGTCCTGGAACTGGGTGGAGGCGATGTCGATGATGCGCTGCCGCGCGCGGTCCGGAATCAGGTGCACGAAGCCGAGGAGATCCTGGCAGGAATCGCGGAAGCCCATGCCGCGGCCGATGCCCGACTCGAAATAGGAGGCGGAGCGGCTCATGTTGAAGGTCACCATGCACTGGTACTGGTTCCAGATGTTGACCATGCGGTTGACCTTGTCGTCCGCCGTCTCCACGTGGAAGGTGGCAAGCAGGCTCTTCCAGTAGTTTACGAGCTCAGCGAAGGCCCGCTCGACGTCCTCGTCGGTCCGGTACTTCGCCAGCAGCTTCTCGGCGGGAGCCTTGTTGATGACGCCGGGGGCCTCCCATTTCTCTTCCTCGGGATTCTCGCAGTAGCCCAGAACAAAGACGAAGGACTTCGTCTCGCCCGGACGGAGCGTCATGCGGATCTCGTGGCAGGCGGTCGGGAACCAGCCGGAGGCGACGGAATTGGTGCAGGCGCCGTTCATCACCGCTTCGGGGCTGTCCGGGCCGTTGTAGACGCCGAGGAAGCTCTCGCGGCTCGTGTCGAAGCCGTCGACCTCCGCGTTGACCGAGTAGACGGCGTAGTGGTTTCTTCTCTCGCGGTACTCCGTCTTGTGGTAGATCGTCGAGCCGATGACCTCCACCTCGCCGGTGGAGAGGTTGCGCTGGAAGTTCGTCATGTCGTCCATCGCGTTCCACAGGCACCATTCCACATAGGAGAAGAGGGTGATCTCCTTGTCCTCATTCGTGTCATTCGTGAGGCGGATCTGCTGGATCTCGCAGCTGTCGCCCATGGGGACGAAGACGAGGAGATGGCTCGAGACGCCGTTCTTCGAGGAAGAGAAGCGGCTGTAGCCCAGCCCGTGGCGGCACTCGTAGCTGTCCAGCGGGGTGCGGGTCGGCTGCCAGGCGGGATTCCAGACACAGCTTCCGTCCTTAATATAGAAGTATTTGCCGTTGCTGTCGTAGGGGACGCTGTTGTAGCGGTAGCGCGTCAGGCGGAGAAGCTTCGCGTCCTTATAGAAGGTATAGCCTCCGCAGGTGTTCGAGATCAGGGAGAAGAAATCATTGCATCCCAGGTAGTTGATCCAGGGAAGAGGGGTCCTGGGCGTCGTGATGACGTACTCCATGGACGCGTCGTCGAAGTATCCAAAGTTCATAACAGTCTCCTTTATTGTCGGGATGGATCCTGCCCGCCGCCCGGCCTGCCGCTGCCGGCGGGGGTGGTTTAAGGAACGGGTTTTATAAAAAACGAGACACAATTTTTCGAAAACGTTTTAGTAGCGCGGCGAATCATGGCTTCTTTGCGATATTATAGGAGAGAAAATCGCTAAAATCAAGGATTTTATCAAATAAATGAGATTTTGCCGGCGGGCGTCCCCGGAGCGGCCCGGCAGACGAAAAACGGCGATAACCATTAAGTTGATATTCACTTTTTGCACAAAATCAACAATGCGGATTAGTGCACTATTGCTAAAAATTCGAAATTCAGCCAGAAAAATGGATTTTTCTCTTGATTGACCGGGGGAAAAAGAGTATATTGAGACCACGAAAACGTTTAAGAAGACACACGGATGCATCATGAAGAAGCGAGGTGATGGCGTGTGATCTCGATGAAAGACATTTCGGCCAGGTGCGGTGTCTCTGTTGCGACCGTCAGCAAGGCACTAAATGATCACAGCGATATCAGCGATCTGACGAAACGCAGGATCAGATCCATCGCTCAGGAGATGGGGTACTTCCCGAATTCCTCCGCCAGAGCCCTGAAGACGAACAGAACTTTCAATCTCGGGATCCTTTTTGTGGACAGAGCAAGAAACGGATTGACACATGATTATTTCGCTCATGTTCTGGACAGCTTCAAGGTGACTGCTGAGGCAAAGGGTTACGACCTGACATTTATCAACTGCAACAAAAGCAATCAGCGCATGACGTATCTGGAACACAGCAGGTACCGCGGTGTGGACGGAGTGGTGATCGCCCACGTCGACTTCAACCAGGAAGAGGTCGAGGAACTGATCCGGAGCGACCTCCCGGTGGTGACGGTGGATCACTCCTTTGACAGCAAGCCGTCGGTCATCTCCGACAACATCACGGGTATCGGGGATCTCGTCCGGTATATCGCCTCGAGAGGCCACCGGAAGATCGCCTACATCAACGGAGGAGACCGGTCCTCGGTCACGAGGAACCGGCTGGGCGCTTTCTACAAGACGATGGATGAGCTGGGGATTCCCGTGGAGGAAGCCTATATGGCGGACGGGGACTACAGAAATCCGGCAGCCTGCTGCGAAGTGACCAAGAAGCTGCTGGATCTGGAGGACAGGCCCACCTGCATCATGTATCCCGACGATCTCGCCGCCATAGGCGGCATCAACGCGATCAAGGAGAGAGGGCTCTCCATTCCGGAGGACATCTCCATCGCGGGATATGACGGGATCGACGTCGCCAGGTATCTCGAACCGAAGATCGCCACCATCCAGCAGGATACCGTCCGGATCGGAAGCACGGCGGCGGAGAAGCTGATCGGCATGATCGAGCATCCGAAGACGACCCTGATCGACAGGGCGGTGATCAAAGGAACGCTCCTTCCGGGGGATTCCGTAAAGGATCTCCGGCAGTGAGAAAGGCCGCGAGGCCGGAAATGTTGTATCTGACCGCGCAAGCGGATGAGATAGGTTATCAATTTTTTAAAATTATAAGGAGGAATCAATGATGAAGAAACAGTTACTCAGCGCTCTTCTTTGCGCATCCATGGTTGCCGGAACAATGGCAGGCGCCG
>CACYDL010000205.1 GCA_902773195.1 uncultured Lachnospiraceae bacterium | reverse complement strand
TCCACGGGTTCAAACTCACGCCGCTGCTGATCCTTCTTTTCCTGGCTGTGACGGTGGTGGCGGCTGCCATCTGCATCGCCCTCTCCATTCTCATTCTGCAGCCCGCGGAAGTCGGCTGCAGGGCGTATTTTAACGAGGCTCTGTACAGGCCCGCCGAGCCCTCCCTCGTCTGGAGAGGCTTCATGCCGGAGTACAGGAACGTCGTGAAAGTGCAGTTTTTCAGAAACCTGGAGGTATTCCTCTTTACGCTTCTCCTGATCGTGCCGGGATTTATCAGGCACTACCAGCTCATCATGGTGCCGTATCTGCTCGCCGAGAATCCGGGGATGGACAGGAAGGAGTGCTTCGCCAGGTCGAAGGAGATCATGAACGGCGAGAAGCTGAACGCGTTCAAGCTCGATCTCTCCTTCATCGGCTGGCATCTTCTCTCGCTGATCACGCTGGGTCTTCTTGAGATCTTCTACGTCGGGCCGTACTACAACCTGACGTGGGCGGCGCTCTACGGAGCCCTCCGCAGGAAAGCGGACGGGAGGGACGCGGCGGGCGACCCGATCCTGACTCCGGACGCGCCGGAATACGCCGCGGGAAGCGCTGCGGAAGCCTACAGCGCCCCGGAATATACGGAGGGGAGCGCGGCAGAAACCGACAGCGGCGCGGAAGCCGCGGCGGGAAGCCAGGCGGAAGCCTGGGGCGCTTCGGATTACGCGGCCGAGGGTGCTTATCCTGCAGGAGACAGCGCCGGGGCGGAATCCCCGGAGGAGACGGATCCCGGCCTGCGGCAGGAGAGCGCAGCGGACGCTGCCTGCGGGGAGGAGATCCCGGGCGCCGATGGCGGAGCCGGTGAGGATGCGGGATACGGGTATCCGGCCGGGGACGGCAGCGGGGCGGAAGACGCCTCCGGCGGCGAAGCCGCGGACACCGGGGAATATGAAGAGCCCTGGACATCCTATCAGTCAGCCAATCCCGCTCCCTGGGAGACGGCGGCGCCCGAAGTGCCGGCAGTACCGGAAGTGCCGGCAGTACCGGAAGAACCGGCAGTGTCTGAGGAATCTGCAGCGACTGAAGCACCGGCAGCACCTGAAGCGCCCGCAGCGCCGGCAGCGCCTCCTTCCGGGGAGCCGGCGGAGACGAGCGGCCCCGCGGATGCACCGTGGGACGCCTATAAAAAGAATTCCCCGAAGACCGGCGTCTTCGAGGGGACGGAGACCGGGAACACGGGAAGCGGCTTCTCCAATCCTTTTGAGGAATAAGCCATTCCGCCCCGGCGCAAATTCAAAGACGGTTCTCCCATACAGGCCTCTTACCGGCCGGGAGAACCGTCTTTTATAGTCTTATATATCCTTATTATCCTTTATCTTATTTCATCTTTCATCTTATTTCGTCTGTCCCGGTCTTCGGCCGGGACTCCTTAATCATATGCACCTCATTCCGCAGGGATTTTATTTCGGCTCTCTCCTGTGGCGGCCCCAGCCGCAGATGGCGAAGAACTCGGGTCCCGTGTGCACGCCGATGATCGGGGTCTGCGCGATCGTCACGATCTTCGTCTCCGGGGAGGAGACCAGCCTGACGAGCTCCGCGGCCTGCTTCGCCTTCTCGTAGAGCGAGGAGTGCGTGATGAAGACCATGTCCGGGACGTCGTCGATTCCCCGCTCGCTGCCGTAGCTCCTCGCGAGGGACTTGAGCGCGGCATTCATTCCGCGGGCCTTGGACGTGACATAGAGCTTGCCGTCGTCGTCGATAATCATGAGCGGCTTGATGTTCAGCATGCCTCCGATGATCGCGGTCGCGGCCGAGACGCGGCCCCCCTTGTGGAGGTAATCGAGATCCCCGACCACGAACCGGTGGCAGAGGTAGGGAATGTGGTCCCTGAGCCACGCGGCGTTCTCCTCGAGGGAGAGGCCCTCGGCTCTCTTCATCGCGGCGGTGACGGTGATGACTCCCTGGCCGCCGGTTGCGGCAAGCGTATCGACGACGACGATCTTCCGATCGGGGAACTGTTCCTTCAGCTCTTCGGCTGCCGTCAGCGCGTTCGTGTAGGTGGCGGACATGCCGGACGAGAACGCGAGATAGAGGATGTCGGCGCCTTCCTCAAGAACCGGCTTCCAGGTCTCGATGTAGCGGAACGGCGTGATCTGGGAGGTGTGGACGTCGGCGCCGGCGCGCTGCGCCTCATAGAGCCTGTCGCACTGCTCGTTGTGGTCGTTCCGGTCGGTATAGAACGTGATCGCTTCCCCATTCAGCATGTAATCCATCGGGATGATGCGGATGTCATATTCACTGTAGGCAGAGACGGGAATGTCGGCTGCAGAATCGGTGTAGATCAGATAAGGTTCCATGTCCCACTCCTTAGGATGAGTTTCTGTTCAAATGTAAATATATCCAATGAAGAATACCATATTTTTATCCCGATGAAAAGAAGAAGGTGAAAAACGATGCGGTCCGGAGGGCCCGCCGCGCCGTCCGGATGAGGCGCGGAGTCCCAAAAACACTTGACAGTTTCATTTATTCAAAGTAGCTTATATTCTGTATACGTTTGTGAAAATGGCGGTATTATATGCAGCGGAGCGGGAAACCGCACGGAGGTTGCATGAAATTAAAGAAGGAACAGGTTCTCGATGACTTCCGCTCCATGATCCGGCTGAAGACCGTATCCCATGACGACGGCAGCCTGACCGACAGGGAAGAATTCAGGAAACTGCGCGCGCTGATAAAAGAGAGATTCCCGGTCCTCTTCGAGAGAGGGGAGGGCTGGGTCATCGGGGAGTACGGGGTCCTGATCCGGATTCCGGGAAAGAGCGAATCGGATCCCTCCGTCCTGATGGCGCACATGGACGTGGTCGAGGCGGACGGCGGGGGCTGGACGCATGACCCGTTCGGCGCCGAGATCTCCGGGGGAAGAATCTACGGAAGGGGGACGCTCGACACGAAGTGCACGCTCCTCTCGATCCTCCAGGCGGTGAGCTTCCGGCTCGCGAACGGATTCGTCCCCGAACACGATATCTGGCTCTCCTTCGGCGGGGAGGAGGAGACCTGCGGCCCCTGCTGCAGAGAGATCGTGAGCTTTCTCAGGGAACGGGGCGTGAAGCCAGCCTTTGTTCTCGACGAGGGCGGCTCCGTGATTCCCGAGGGGGTTCCGGGACTCCGGAAGCAGGCTGCCATGATCGGGATTGCCGAGAAGGGGACGGCGAACTACATGCTCTCCATCAGGAAGGAGGGCGGCGGCCACGCCTCCGTTCCCCCGAAGTCGACCGTGATCGGCAGGCTCGCGAGGGCGGCGGTCGCGATCGAGAAGCATCCGTTCCCGGCCAGGCTCTCGGAGCCGGTGAAGCTGATGTTCAGGGAACTCGCCCCCTACGTGCCGGTCTACGAGAGACCGGTCTTCGAGCACCCGGAGCTGACGTCCCCCGCGATCGCGGCGGCGGCGTCCGTGCTCGGCGGGACGTTTGGCGCGATGGTGCGGTCGACCTGCGCCGTCACGATCATGGAGGGCCATTCCTCGTTCAACGTCCTTCCCGACAGCGCCGCGATGGGCGTGAATGTCCGCCTGCTCGAGGGCGACACGGTGGAGAGCGCCGCGGAGAGACTGAGGAAGATCGCCGGGGATCCGGATATCTCGGTCGACATCATCGCGGGCACGGACCCGTCCCCTGTCGCTGATATCCGCTGCAGGGAGTACGGGATACTGAAGGATACCATCGCCGGGATCTGGCCGGGAACCGTCATCGCCCCGTACCAGATGAACGGCGGGACGGACGCCAGGTTCTACGCGGAGCTGACGGACCGCATCTACAGGTTCTCACCGATGATCATGACAAAGGACGACAGGTCGAGGGTTCACGGCGTCGACGAATCGATCGCGATTCCGACCCTCTTCCGGATGATCAGGTTCTATATCAGCCTGACCGGCAGGCTGTAGGCGGGCCGCAGGGCCCGCGGCAGAGGTCCCCGTCAGGGCAGGGAGCTCCGGATGAAGAGCACGAAAAAGGTTTTCGAAGAGGACTACAATGAGAAACGGCAGAAGGAAAATTAAGAAAGTGACCCAGGAGGAGCGGAATTCGACGGTATTCCGCCAACGGGTCGTGCTCGGCATCATAGCGGGCATACTGCTTCTCTATCTGGCGGTATCGCTGCACTATGTCTGGCATTTTCAGAAAAATACCAGAATCAACAATATCGACGTGAGCGGGATGACGCTGAAGGCGGCGAAGGCCGCGCTCATCGAAAAGGGGGCGGACGGTTACGCCCTCACGGTCAAAGGGCCCGCCGGCGCGAGCGAGACGATCAGCGGGGAAGGGCTGGACCTCAGGGTTGTGAGCGCCGACGAGGCTAAAAAATGCCTGAGAAAGCAGAATCCGTTCACCTGGCTCACACGGAATTCAAAGGAGAAGGAATACACGATTGATCTCGGGACGAGCTTTGACACGGAGGTCCTGAACGCCCGGATCGAGGCGCTCGGGATGATGGATTACGACGAGATGGAGCCCCCGGTGAACGCCTTTCTGCAGGTGGCGGAGGACGGTTCCTACGAGATCGTCCCGGAGGTCGTCGGGACGGAGCTCAACGACACGGAGACGCTGGCGGGGATCGCGGAGGCGGTCGGCGCCTGCCGGACATCCGTGGACGTCACGCGGTA
>CACYDL010000204.1 GCA_902773195.1 uncultured Lachnospiraceae bacterium | reverse complement strand
TGTGAGGACGGTGCGCAGGATCGAGCGCCCGAAAAGCAGTTCCTCGCATTCCGGCGGCGGTTTTTCCGGAGGCTCGCACTCCGGCGGCGGCTTCTCGGGCGGGGGCGGCAGCTTCTCCGGCGGGGGCGGTCACTTCTGACGGAAGGTTATCATTTTATAAATAAGGGAATGCCACGGCATCCCCGGATTGACAGAACAGGCGGTTTCATTAGAAAGGAGAATCTGGAATGGGACTTATCAAGGTTGCGGCAAATGCGCTCGGAGCACTCGGAAACGCGATGAACACCACGGGGAGCAGCCTCTGGGTGGATTATTTTGAGAGCGGGGACATGTCCGGCGGCGTGATCATGAAAAGGGGAGAGAAGATCTCCACAAAGGGATCGAAGAACACGAAGGGAGATCAGAACATCATCTCCTCCGGATCCGGGATCGACGTCCAGGAGAATCAGTGCATGGTTCTCGTGGAGAACGGCCAGATCGTCGACTTCTGCGCGGAGCCCGGCAGATATACCTATGACTCCTCGACGGCGCCCTCTCTTATGAGCGGGAACAACAAGGGGCTGAAGGCTCTGGCCGCCGTGATCGGACAGCAGTTCCTGGCGGGCGGATCAAGAACCAATACCCAGCGCGTATTCTACATCAACCTCGGTGAGATCCAGGGCTTTAAGTGGGGGTCCGGCAATATCACCTTTGATCACTGGGAGAGCGACATCGCGACCGGAAAGCCGGTCTGGCACATCGCGACGACCCTCATGGGCAACGGGATGTACTCCATTCAGGTGACGGATCCCGCCAAGTTCTTCTCCGTCCTGGGCGCGCAGAAGGCCGGCGCAGACGGGGACGGCAGAATCACGAAGGACGATATCGAGCCGCAGATTAAGACCGAGGCCATCGCCGCCATCCGCCAGGGTGTGGGACAGCTCTCGAAGATGCACATTCCCTACACCGAGATCGCGGCCAACGAGCTGCAGCTCACGAAGGATGTGGACGCGATCCTCGACGCGGACTGGGAGGAGGCGCGCGGCATTTCCATGTTCCGCATCGCCATCGGCATGATGGACGCCGACGCGAACAGCAAGCAGAAGATCGAGAAATATCAGGAGACGAAGGGCTACACGGATCCGTCCATGCTGGGCGCCTACATGGGCATGGGACAGACCGAGGCCATGCAGACGGCAGCCGGCAACACGGCGGGTGCAGTGACCGGCTTTGCCGGCGTCGGTATGATGGGAGGCCTCGGCGGTCAGAACAATATCGCCGGCCTCATGCAGCAGGGCCAGGCGCAGGCGGCCGCCCAGGCTGCCCCGGCTCCCCAGATGCAGGCGCAGGCGGGCTGGGTGTGCACGTCCTGCGGAGCCTCCAACAGCGGCAATTTCTGCACGAACTGCGGAAGCCCGAAGCCGGCCGGGGGCAAGGCCTGCGGCAACTGCGGCTATATGGCTCCCGATCCGGCCAATCCCCCCAAGTTCTGCCCCAACTGCGGCACGCCCTGGGCGTAAGGCGCGGAGCCCTTACGCAGCGGTAAAAATGCGGGAAAATGCTCCCGGCTTAAAAAGCCGGAGGGCATTTCTTTTCTTTACAGAAGCGTTTATATGGGTTAAAATGGAAAACCGTGAAGCGAACCGGACGGAGAAGACGTCCCTTTTATATGGAGGTTAAACAAGAGATGGCAGAATTGAAGAAAAGAAACGTCATTGTCGGACAGTCCGGCGGCCCCACGGCGGCGATCAATTCATCGCTTGCCGGTGTGTATAAGACGGCCATGGACCGCGGCTACAATAAGGTATACGGTATGCTGCACGGTGTGCAGGGCCTCATCGAGGGACGCTACATTGATCTGTCCGAGCACATCACAAGCGGACTGGACTCGGAGCTTCTTAAGAGAACGCCCGCTTCCTATCTCGGCTCCTGCCGATTCAAGCTTCCCGATATTCATAAGGATACCGCTCTTTATGACAAGATTTTCGGCATCCTGAACGATCTCGAGATTGACTGCTTCATCTACATCGGCGGCAACGATTCGATGGATACGATCAAGAAGCTCTCCGACTACGGCATGCTGACCGGATCCGAGATCCGCTTCGTCGGCTGCCCGAAGACCATTGACAACGATCTCGCCCTGACGGACCACACGCCCGGCTACGGCTCCGCCGCCAAGTATATCGGCACGTCCGTAAAAGAGGTCATCCGGGACGGCAGCTCCATGAGAAATGCCAAGGGCCTCGTCACCGTGATCGAGATCATGGGACGCAACGCCGGCTGGCTCACCGGAGCTTCCATTTTGTCCAAGGGCGAGGACTGCGAGGGACCGGACGCGATTTACCTGCCGGAGCTGGATTTCGATGTTGACGCCTTTGTCGAGAAGTGCAGAGGCCTTCTTGAGAAGAAGAATTCCGTCGTCGTCTGCGTTTCCGAGGGTATTCACACGGCCGACGGCAAGTACGTGATGGAGCTCGGCGACAACACCGAATTCGTCGACGCCTTCGGACACAAGCAGCTTACGGGTACGGCCCGGGTGCTCTGCGACATTCTCTCAAGAGAGCTGGGCTGCAAGGCCCGCGCGATCGAGTTCTCCACGCTGCAGAGGGCGGCCAGCCACTGCGCGTCCCGCATCGACATCAACGAGGCCTTCGAGGTCGGCGGCGCCGCGATGAAGGCGGCGGATGAGGGCGACACGGGCAAGATGGTCGTGTTTGTCCGCACATCCACGGACCCCTACGCGGCCGAGACCGAGGTCAAGGATGTTCACAAGATCGCCAACGACGAGCGCCTTGTTCCGAGAAGCTGGGTCAACGAGGAGGGAACCTACGTGACGAAGGAATTCGAGAACTACGTGCGTCCCCTCATCCACGGTGATCTCGCGCCCATCATGGTCGACGGTATTCCGCGCCACCTCTATAAGCCCGGCTACTGGGATCTTCTGTAAGATATGCATATTCCGGCGGACTGCCGGTGAAAAGGGACTCTTCCGCGTGACGGAAGAGTCCCTTTTTGCGGTGCGCCTGGCGGCGCACGTTTCTAACGGGTGAAAGTCCCGAATCCGCCCGGTAGTGGGAAGGATATAGCCGAAGGT
>CACYDL010000203.1 GCA_902773195.1 uncultured Lachnospiraceae bacterium | reverse complement strand
GAACCTTGCTTTCAGCTTTTCATTCAGGTCGAAGGAATTCGTCTCGCTCCTGGTGTCCACCGTGGGACAGATCAGGAAGACGTCCACGTCCCGATCCTCTCCCACGGCATAGTAGGCCCAGCTTGCCGGATCGCCGTAATCCGGCGCTCCGTCGCGCTCCGCGGCGAAAGCCACCGCCGGAAGCAGCAAAATGACCATCAGCCATGCAAGCGCTCTTTTCCAAAGCTTCATTAAAATGATCCTCCTCTTGATTCATGTTCTTCCGTGCCGGGAAGGTGAAACAGGCGTCCAAAGAGTTTCGTTTTTCACGGAGAAACGCCAGGATCGTCGGTTACTGCGCGAATGTGACCTTGACGGGATCGAAGACCGCCCTGGGCTCCCAGGTCTCGGGATCCACCGTGCGAAGCGTGAGCTCGGCTTCTTTGACGACGGGGATATTGTCGTAATCTTCGATGAAGGTGCTGACTTCCGTCACGGCGCGCTTACCGGCGGGGAGATTGTCCATACCGAAGAAGCCGTCTTTGGTCTCGCCGTCGAGCTTCAGCTCCGCCAGCTCCAGCTGCACGTCCTCGCTGCCGCCGTTGTATACGTACAGCGTGATCGTCGGGCCGGAGTATTCTCTGTTCTCCGCCTGGAGCAGAAGGACCTTCAGGCCGTCGGCCTCAATGAGAACGGTCCCCTCAAGATCGTAAGAGGCATCCCCGTCATAGAGACTGGTCCGGATGCGCACCACGTCGCCGACGGCGAATTCATCCGCGAAGCTGTACCAGCCGTCCTCGTCCTTTTCGACCTCGCTGAGGGAGATCGCAAGCTCCATCTCATGGATGGCGTCGATGCGTCTGTCGTCCAGGGAATTCAGGCGCAGCTCGATGTCCTGCGTCTGCCCCGGCGCGATGACGGCATCGGCGTAGAACGTAAATCCGTCCTCGCTCTCCGTGGGGATGCATACCTGCGGAGATATGGCGTAAGTGTTCACATACAGCTCGCTCGCGTCAACGCGCAGCGTCTTTTCGGAACCGTTCACGACGGTGCAGTCCACGATGGCGTCCGTTAGGCCTTCGGGCCGGATCCCTGTGGCGGTGATCTTCACGCCCCCGGCATCGAACAGGACGGTCTCCGGGATCGTTCCGGTCTCGACGGCGCCTTCCACGGGCGCGTCACCGCTGTCGCGGTAGAGGAACGTGACCATCTCCCCGCGCGGGCAGTCCGCGGTCGGATGCGCGGCTCCGGTCTCGGCGTCGACCTGATCCTCCCGCAGGATGCCCATGAGCTCCGCCCAGATGATGGGGAGTTCATACCAGTCGCCCTCCTTCACATCCGGGATCGCGTTCCCGGAACGGATGCCGTTCACGAGCTCCTGAATGAGCGAATAGCCAAAGCTCTCAAGGCTCTGCGCCTCTTCGTTTTCCGGGATCTCCGCCGCCATCGCCTCTGCAAGGGGCTCGCCCTCCAAACGGTAGAGCATCGTGAGGATCATGCCGCGGCTGCAGGTCACATACGGGTCAAAGCCGTTTCCGGTGCCGTTGGTGATGCCTTCCGCAACCGCCCACTGGACGGCAGTCTGATACCACCGGTTGTTCGGATCCGCTTCCACGTCGGCAAAGGTCTCCGTCTTTGCCGGCGCCGGCTCGCCCGCCATGCGCCACAGGAACGTGACCGCTTCGGCGCGGCTCACGGCGCGGTCCGGACGGAATGTGTCGTCCTCATAGCCCGTCGTGATGTTCTTATCTGCGGCCCATGCCACGGCGTCGGCGTAATACGCGTCCTCCGCCACGTCGGTGAACGCCATTGCGGTGAGTGTCGTCGTGCCGAGCGCCAGAACGAGCGCCAGCAGCACAGCAAGGATCCTTCTTGTCTTCATGCTGTATTCCTCCCTGTTGATCAAATGACTTGGTATTATAGTCTGTGCTCATCATAAATGCTGTGATGCGGGAAATCAAGAGCGTCCTGCTTTTGATAAACCACAGATGCAACTTTTTTGCCGCGGATTGGCATTATAAAGCAGTCGGCCGATAGAAAGCAAGCAGAGCGAAATGAGCTAATATTTCTTTAATAGGACGGACTTGCCCGCCTCGGTTTTTCGAGGCGGGCATTTCATTCACTGCGGCAAGCTTTGCCTGAAAACCAGATTGAAACGCAATCATTAAATCCTGATCCCCGGCAGGATCTCGATCCGATCCGCTTCTACATGGCACGGCAGAAACAGCACCTGTACGCCGGCACGTTTGGCTTCCTCCAGCGCTTCACCGAACGCCGGGTGCGTCTGTATGTTTGGCCGCACCTCTCTCACGCCGTCCATCTGGATGACAAACGCAATGATGGCATGATACCCGGCGGCAGCGGCATGAATCAGCTCCCGAATATGCTTTACGCCGCGCGCAGTTGGCGCATCGGGAAAATATCCGATCCCATCCACTTCCAGCGTACAGCCCTTGACCTCCATCAGATACCGTTCATCCCCGCGTTCCATATAGAAGTCGATGCGGGAACTGCCGTAGGTGTGCTCAGGAAAT
>CACYDL010000202.1 GCA_902773195.1 uncultured Lachnospiraceae bacterium | reverse complement strand
TTTCTTCGGTTTACATAATCCATAAATCCGGCCGCGTAGGACTCTTCCCGGTCCACGATCGCCATCACTGATCTTCTCATAGGGACTGTCCTCCTAGATCAGGCCGGCCGCGTACACGACCGCCGCCATCATGACGGGCACCGCGAAGTGGAACTCCGCCTCCGGCGAATCGCGGTACGGGAGTATCTCCCCCGTGCTCCCGGTCATCAGAACGTAGCGCAGGAAATACCTGATTCTCGGCCGGATGCCCGTCACGGTCAGCATGATCAGAAGAGAGATCACCGCCCCGAAGACGACGGTCACCGCCATGTATCTGAGAATCCCCGCCGGGCCGATCATTCCTCCCACCGCCATCAGAAGCTTGACGTCGCCCGCCCCGATCATCCGGAACCGGAACAGGAGGAAGCCCGGCAGGAACGGCAGCGCCGCCCCGGCGAGAAACACCGCCGCCTCCATGGCCGCGGCGGCCAGGCAGCCCGTTCCTTCCGCGGGAAGAAAGCCCCCCGCGGGAAGCGCTCCGCCCGCAAAAAGCCCTCCGCCCGCGGAAAGACCTCCCGGGTCCGCCGGTCCAACGGCGGAAAACAGGCCTCCTGTGGAGAACCATCCCGCCGCGAGCCTCAGAAGAAATCCCGCGGCGAGGCCCGCCGCGATGACGCCGTTGCCGATTTTCCCGGTGCGCAGATCGGAGATCATCCCGGCCCCGGCGAGGGTCAGCACGAAAATAGCCGTAACGGTCATGACAGAGTCCTCCCGTGGGCAGACTGTCCCTGCGGTTCCGCTTCCCGGAAACGGAACCTGCCGGAAGCCTTGCCTGAAATTCTGAATGGTTTCGGAAAAAGTGCGCCGCAGAACGCGGCGGCTTTATGCTGCGTGAAGTGATCCGGCCTGCCGGATATGACACACATTATAGAACAAGCGGGCCTGGCCTTCAAGACCTGTTTCTGTCAAAAAACACGGGATTTTCGGGCACTTTTCAACACTCCCGGCCGCGCTGCCCGGCAACGAGCGGCTCCTCCGCCCCGCAATGTCTGTCTGCGCCGCCCGGCAGCTTCCGGCTACACCGTCCGGCAATTGTTCTGTGTTTTCGGGGCCGTTTGGTGCTATACTCTCACATTGGATTCCCGTACCGGATTTTACGCCGGATTCCCGCTTCGGATTCTCGCGTCGAATTCTCACATCGGATTCCCGTACCGGATTTTACGCCGGAATCTCACATCGGATTCCCGCTTCGGATTTTTATGCCGGAATCTCATATCGGATTCCTGCGTCGGATTCTCACATCAGCGGGGAGCGCGCCTCCCCCGAAAGGACATCGCTTGAACAGTAAGATCGAAAAACTCGGGGCCTTCATCTCGCGCCGGACGGATACCCGCCCCGACCTGGCCGCCGCCATGCTCTCGACGTCTTACCGGGCCGTCGGCTTCCAGGCGGGCCATTTCCCGTCGAAAAAATACACCCGGTCGAGGGAATTCCTGCAGGCCTACACCGCGAATCTGCTCGCGGACATGCTGAAGGATCCCTCCTCCTCCGCCGTCGTGAACATTTTCATGCCCAGCGAGATTTTCTGCGCCCTGGGCATGCCGATCATGGCGCCGGAGGCCCTGGCCGCCTACGTGGTCAACACCGCCTGCGAGCGGGTATTCATCGACAAGGCGGAGGAAAACGGCTCCTCGGAGACCTTCTGCTCCTACCACAAGGTGCTGACGGGCATGGCGGAGAGCGGGGTCATGAAGAAGCCCGCGATGGTGGCGAACACGACCCTCGCCTGCGACGCGAACCAGCTGACCTTCCGGAGGCTCGCGGAGGAGTGGAAGGTGCCCCACTGCGTCATCGACGTCCCCTACTCCGTGGACGAAGAGGCGGTGGCCTACGTCGCGGAGCAGCTCCGGGACATGACGCCCGTCGCGGAGGAGTGCGCCGGCAGAAAGCTGGATCCGGCCGTGCTCCGCGCGTGCATTCAGCGCGGGCAGACTCAGATCTCCAATTTCAGAAAATATCTCTCCGCCCGGGCCGGGGTCCATTTCCCCGAGGCTCTCACCCCGGAAATGCTGAGCATCGCCGCCAACCATCTCTATCTCGGAAGCGAGGCCGGCCTCCGCTACAGCAGGCTCCTGCTGGAGGACGTCTCCCGGGCTCCGAAGAGGAACGGCGAGAAGCAGATCATCTGGATGCACGTACTGCCCAACTGGCAGGAGCCGGTGAAGGAAATCTTCCAGGGGGCGGACAATCACCGGGTCGAGGTCATCGCCAACGATCTGGCCGCCAGCAGCCTCCTCTCCATGGATCCGGACCGGCCCTACGAGAGCATGGCGCGGCGGCTCGTCTTCGACAGCTTCAACGGACCGGGCATCCGCCGCGTGGAGGGCGCCATGAAGCTCGCCGAAAAGATGCACGCGGACGGCGTCGTGATCTTCTGCCAGTGGGGCTGCAAGCAGACCCAGGGACTCGCCCTCACGGCGAAGCACTGTTTTGAGGACCGGGGCATTCCCGCCCTCGTGCTGGACGGCGACGGCTGCGACCGCGCCAACGGCGGCGGCGAGCAGATCGTGACGCGGGCCAGGGCCTTCGTCGAGCAGCTGGAGCAGACCGCCGGCGGGGAATAAAACGCCACCGGGCACAGACAGAACATGCCGGCCGCTGCCGGCGGACGGCTCTTATGAGGAAGCCTGTCCCAGAAGGAGTCATATGATCACATATCTTTGCAAATACACCCCTCTCGAGCTCATCGCCGCCCTCGGCGGGGAACTCGAGGATCCCAATACCGACGTGGAGGACTTTCGGAACGCGGACGCCATGATCCACAGCTCCGTCTGTACCCACGCGAAAATGCTGATCGAGTCGGTGCTCGCGGCGCCGCCCGGCGGGGATGGGAAGCTCGTCCTCACCAACTGCTGCGACTCCGTGAGGCGCGTCTACGACACGCTGGACGCCGAGAGGCGCCCGGGCATGGAAATGCTCGATCTCCCGCACAACGCGGCCCCCGCCTCCGTGAAGCGGTACACGGGCGAGCTGATGCGGCTGAAGGACAAGGTGTCCTCCGGGGAAGGCTTCCGCCGGGACGTCCTGATCTCCCTGTGGAAGGAGAACGCCGACCGCTGGAAGGCTTCCCTCTCCCAGGGACCCTGCGTCGTCATCGCGGGCGCCCGCGTCAGCGACCAGCTGCGGACGAAGATCCGCGATCTCCTGCCCTATCCGGTCATCGACCTCACCTGCGGCGGCCTGCGCTCCATCCCGGAGCCGCCGCCTGAGGCGTTCATCGACGTGCCGGACCGGCCGGCCGACTGCGCCGCGGAAGGCCGCGGGAAGGCCGCCGGTACGGCCTTCGGAGGTTCCGCCGGATCGGCCTGCGGTGACTCCAACGGAACAGCCGGCCGAGACTCC
>CACYDL010000201.1 GCA_902773195.1 uncultured Lachnospiraceae bacterium | reverse complement strand
GAGGACGCGGGCAAGCAGATCAACGCGATCCAGCACACCGCGATTAACCTGTACTTTACGGACCTGGAGGGCGATTCGCTGACAAAGGAGGCGAGGTCGATCTACTACAGCGCGAGCAAGCCGCTCGAGTGGGCGATCGTCGAGCGCGTCATCGCGGGGCCGAAGGTGCAGGGCAATTTCCCGACGGTGCCCGCAGCCACGCAGATCATCAGCGTCTCCTCCTCCGGGGGGATCTGCTATGTGAACCTGACGCAGTCATTTCTCTCGAATACGCTCGTGATCGGCGAGAAGATCCCGATCTATTCGATCGTGAATTCGGTGACCGACAACTGCAGGGACGTGACGGCGGTGCAGATCTCGGTCGACGGTGACAGCAACATCATCTTCCGCCAGGAGACGGACCTGAGCAAGCCGTTCGAGCCCGACTGGAGCCTTGTGGTGGAGAACCGGGAAGATGAAAAATGAATATCTCAGTGGATACCTGATTGAAAAATACAGCAATATGGGCGATGCCCGGACCTGCCGCCGCCTCCGGGAGGAGGCGGAAGCCCGGGGCATCGGCCTTCGGATCGTGGGCGTCCACGACACGACTGTCGACGGGGACGGGGTCCGGCTTGCCGGAGAGAACCTGTCCCCGTGTGATTTTGTCATCAACCGCTACAAGACGGGCCGGATCATGGAGGCTCTGAACGCGCTGGCCCCCGTGTCCTACAACCGGCTGGAGCCATTCCGCCTCTACGTCAGCAAGTATGAGCAGGTGAGAAGGCTGAGATCCCCGGCCTTCCTCATGCCGCGGTGGGTCCTCGGGACAGCGCTCACTCCCTATGAGGCCCTGGAAGAGAGGCTCGGAAGCCCGTTCGTGGCGAAGGGGCTCGAGAGCTCCATGGGACTGGAGATATCGCTCATCCCGGACAGGCAGACCTATGACGGGCTCGCCGCGGGTTACGGGATATCGAAGGAGTTCCTTTTTGAGGAGTTCATCGGGACGAGCGCCGGCCGCGACATGCGGTGCTTCAGCATAAGAGGGGAGGCGGCGGCCTGCATGGTCAGGACTTCCGCCGACGGCTTCAGGTCGAACGTCGCCCTCGGAGCGTCCGTCGAGGCCTGCCCGGTCGAGGCGTGGATGCGCGAGGCGGCTGCGGAAATCTACCGGGAGACGGGCCTGGATTTTCTCGGCCTCGACTTCCTGTTCGGCGAAGAGAAACCCTATTTCTGCGAGATCAACGTCATGCCGGGCATCGAGGGCATCGAGAAGGCCTCGGGCCTCAACATCGCGGGAATGATCATCGAAACCATAGAGCGCGACCTGGCGGAGGGAGCCCGGGCTCTTTAGCCGCGGGCGGAGCGGGGGAGGGATACCCGGATGACCGTAGAAGAGGCGGAAGCATACGTATATCAGTCCTATCTCCGGGCGGAGAAGCACCAGCCGTACGGGGCGAGGGATTCAGAGAAGAGGAGGCCGGACCTGACGCGCGGCCTGATCAGGCGGTTTTCCGGCACCCCCTGCGCGGTCATAACCGGGAGCAAGGGAAAGGGCTCCGCGGCCCTCATGATCTCGAAGATCCTGGGGACGAAGATGTCCGTCGGCCTCATGACGAGCCCGCACCTCGTGGATTTCAGGGAGCGGTTCAGAGTCGACGGGGAGAAGATCAGCCCTGAAGATTTCGTGAGACACATGGAGGCGGTCCGGCCGGATCTCGACCGGATCGGGAACAGCCTTCCCGAAGACGTCTGCATCAGCCCGATGGGGATCCAGACGCTGCTCGCGCTCAGCTGGTTCAGGGAACGGGGAACCGGCTTCAACGTCCTCGAGTGCGGAAAGGGCGCGAAGTACGACGACGTAAACAGCGCCCTGCATGAGTACGCGGTGATCAACAGCATTTTCCCCGAGCACACAAGGGAGCTCGGCGCGACCTGTGAGGAGATCGCCGCGGACAAGGCCTCGGTGATCACCGGGGAGCAGCGGTGCGTGCTCACCGCGGCACAGCGGCCGGGTGTGATGGAGGTGATCAGGCGGAGGGCGGAGGAATGCGGGACCAGGCTCCTCTGTTACGGAGAGGATTTCCGGGCTGAGAGGATCCGGTACACGCCGGCGGGAATGAGATTCGACGTCGCCGCCGGGGACCGGCGGTATGAGGACCTCTTCGTTCCGCTGCTCGGGGAGCACCAGGCATATAACTGCGCGCTCGCGATGGCGCTCGGCCGGGAGGTGCTGGGCGACGTGGATCCGGACGGGGCGAGGCGGTGCCTCGCGTCGCTCATCTGGCCGGGAAGGATGGAGATCCTCAGGGCGGATCCGTTCGTCATGGTCGACGCGTGCGTCAATCCCGCGGCCTGCGGGTACCTGAGGGAGGTGCTGGGAAGAGCCGGGATCGGCAGGGCGGCCGTCGTGATCGGCATACCCGACGACAAGGACTACGCGGGCGTAGCCCGGAAGATACGGGATCTCGCCGACAGGATCATTCTCGCGGGATCGGCGAATCCCCACTACAGGTTCACTCCGGAGCAGGAGGAGACTCTGCGGAGAGAGGGAATCAGGGCCGAGTGGATAGGGACAGTCGCCGGAGCGCTCCGGGAGGCGGAGAGAGGCGGAGGCCCGATTGTGATACTCGGGACGGCGTCGGTAGTGGCGGAGGCAAGAACATATTACGGGGCGGAGGGCGTCTGAGAGGCGCTGCTCCGCCTCTTCTTTTTTGCCGTTTATCTGCGCGGTATTCTGATTCCGCGAAGACGGCTTTTCTTTCGCAAATCTGCTTTTGAAACTTTCGAAATCCGGAGATGAAAGTAAATAAGGCAGTCTCTTCGGGATCATCAGGCGCCTCAAGGGGAGGGGAACCTCAATCATCTATAATCTGCCCTGATTTTCATGGTATCTGTCCCGTTGACACCCCCGCTGGATATGTTAAAATCGAAATGAATCGAAAGCTTCAAACGACAGTAACGAAAGCAGAAATCGAGAGAGGACCGGTATGCTGGAGCGCAGAGAAGCGATACTGAGAAAACTGAGGGATGAAGGCCGGGTAAGCGTGACGGAACTGAGCCGCGAGATGGATACCTCGGCCGTCACGATCCGCAGCGACATAAGGAGCCTTGAGAGAGAGGGACGCCTGCGCAGGGTGAGAGGAGGCGCCGTCGCGGCGGCTCCTCCGGATATAGATGCCGAATCCGCGCCGGACCTTCCCTATCCGAGCTTATCACAGCACGTGAAGGCGAAGCGGGCGATCTCGAAGTACGCGTTTTCGCTCATTGAGGACGGCGACACGATCTTTCTCGACGACGCCTCTACAACCTACTACCTGGCGGAGGAGATCAGCAGGGACAGCTCCCTTCATCTCTATATCGTGACCAACTGCCTCGCGATCGGGGTTCTCCTCTGGAACCACAGGAACGTCGACCTCTACATCGTCGGGGGCAGAGCCGGCGGCAACATGCCTTCGACCGTCGGCGAGGAAGCCGCCGCCTGGGTTGAGAACATCCGCGTGGAAAAGGCATTTATCGGCGTGCACGGCCTCAATCTCGACGTCGGCCTCACCTCGGTCGCGAGCCCGCAGATGCTCGTGAAGAAGGCGATCCTTAAGGCGGCGAGGGAGACTTACGTGCTGGCCGACAGTTCCAAGTTTGACAACGGCTACCTGTCCGTGATCTGCCCCGTCGAGGACGCCCACATGATCGTGACCGACAGCGGGATCAGCGAGGAGGACAGGGCAAAAGCCGACGCCAGGAAACTTCCGATTGCCGTCGTGGAGATGGCGGATCGGAGCGCGAGATGATCGCCGCAGCCATCGCCGCGGTGATTTTCGTCATCGCCGTCTGGGAAGCCTGGTTCGCCCGCCACTCCCTGAGGAATGTCTCGGTCCGTGTCCGGTTCCGGGAGCCCGCGGTGACGGAGGGCGGCGAAATCCACCTCACGGAGACGATCGAGAACCGCAAGAGACTGCCCCTCTTCGTGTTCGAGGTCGCGTTCAGGACGCAGAAGGGCCTGATCTTCCCGGGGGACGAGAACATCACCGAGAGCGATTATATCTACAAGCGTGACGTGTTCTCGCTTCTCGGCATGGAGCGGATCATCCGCAGCTACAGGCTGCTCGGGGCGAAGCGCGGCCACTACACGATCAGCCAGGCCGAGTACCAGGCCGTCTCGATCCCGCTCTACCGGCGGATGAGTATGGAAATGACGGACACGGACGACATCTATGTCTACGCGAAAAAGACCGATATCAGAGGGATCCTTGAGCCTCTCCTCGTGATTCTCGGCGAGAGCGAAAGCCGGAGGAGGTATGTCGAGGATCCGTTCGTGTTTTCAACGATAAGGGAATATATGCCCGGCGACCCGCCGAAACACATCAACTGGAAGGCGACCGCGAAGACGGGAGACCTCATGGTCAACACCTTCGGTTCGTCGAGCTCGGAGCGGATTCGAATCTACCTCGACGTGGAGGACCGGAATATCCGGAAGCAGGTGAAGCTCACGGAGGACGCCATTTCCTGCGCGGCGACGCTCTGCAGGTGGATCATGAAGCGGGGCATCGCGGTGAGCATCTGCGCGAACGGGAAGACGCAGGACGGGACGCCGTTTGTCCTTGCGAACGCCACGGGCAGAAACCAGCAGCGCGCGATCGAGCAGTACCTGACGACCGATTTCGAAAAGTCGGGAACCACGGATTTCCCTGACTTGATTCGAAGCTGTCCGCCCGACGGGGAGATCCCGATCATCATCTCGAAAAATGAATCCGAAGAACTCTACGCCGAAGCCAGGAAGCTGGCGGACGGAGGAGCCTCCTGCATCTTTGTCGTTCCGACGGAGAAGCGCGAGGTGCCGCAGTTCCGCTCGTCGGGCTCGCTCCGCGTCCTAGGAAGGGAGGCGGGATGATGGGAGGAAGAGACGGGAAGAGAAGAGAGAAAATGGACATGCGCGGGACCGGACCGGCCGGGAACGAAAGCGTGGGGATGGAACGACGCGAGCCGGGAATGGGGATGACAGGACGGGCGGGAGCCTGGAAAATGACCTGCCTCGCAATCCGGATCGTCTACCCCGTAATGGTGCTGGCTCCGATTCTGCCGACATTTTACATGATGAGCGACGCGAGGGCGGAGTTTCTGATCCGCCCGCTCTACTTCGCGTTCTTTGTGCTCCTCATCCCTTCCGCCGTCTCGAAAGTGGCGGTGGAGAAGGTGAGGACGCTGACCGCCTATATCCTGATCTGCGGAGCGGCTCTCGTCGCAACGTGGTTCGCGGCGGTGTTCGTCTCGGGCTTCCTTCCCTGGGACGGGGTAGAAGCCTATGAGGCCGCGTACAGGGCGGCCATGCTGCCGAAGGACGTCTCGGTCATCCCATTTAAACGGCTTGCTTATCTCGTCGTCGTGATGGTGGAGGCGGTGGTTCTTACGTCCGTGATGATTCTGGTCCGCCTGAACAGGACCGACCGCGCGAGGTCGAGGAGGGACCGGGACCTGAGCTGGACCGAGAGACGATACCTGCTCGACCGCCCGAACCTGTGGCTGCTCATCTGGTTCGTGGTCCTCTATGTGCTCGCGCTGGTTTTCACCTGCCGGGAGGGCTGTGACATTGCGGCGATGAGTTTCCTCGTCTGCGGCGCGATGTTCCTGTTCTACAGGCACGCGGAGATGACCGACCGGTACCTGACGCGCCTTGACTACCTGGTACACATGCCGGGCAGGCGGATCCGGGTGATCGGCGCCGTCATCGCCCTGGCTCTGGTGGGCGCGGCACTCGCCGCGGGCGGCCTGACGGGGAGGCTGACGTCCGCGCTTCGGCCTTACTATGACCTGAGGAATTTCCAGGGAAGGGTCGGTCCGGCTATCGAGCTCGAATGGGAAAAGATGCTGGAACAGTCCGTCCCCTCCGTCACCCCGGAGGGCCTGGAGCTGATGGAGCCGACTGAGCCGTGGAAATACATCTGGATCTTTGAATTCCTGGCAAAATTGATCTTCGCCGGGATCGTCGTCTGGGTGGTATGGATTCTCATCAGGCGGATGAGAGGGGTGTTCAGCCGCTTCCGGGAGGCGGAGGGCGAGGAAGGCCCGCCCGGAACGTCCGTGGAGCCCGACCGGATCCAGAAGATCACGCCCGCAAGGAGAAGAAGAACGGCGGCGAACACGCCTGAGGAGCAGGTCCGACGCGAGTACCGGAGAGCGATCCGGAAGGCGAGGAAGGAGATGCCGCGCGCCTATGAATCTCCCGAGGAGATTGAGCGGGAGGCGGGCCTTCTCGGGACAGAGGGGATGGCGGAGCTTCACGAGCGGTACGAGCGGGCGAGGTACGGCGGGACGGTGTGAATATGGAAAGGCAGCCGAACTCCGACCTTCTGAGGACGGGTATTCCAGTGAGAAGGCAGGATTCAGATTGAAGAATCGGCCGCTGCATATGAGGCAATGACAGGGGACGCGGTGGGGTCAGGAACATGCCGACCTTCGACAACTTCATTGTAATGGCTGGGATCTTTGACGTGAAAGTCGATGACATCATCCGGATCAGAATAATATAACCGGGTTGAGCAGAAAAAAGAAAAAGGAAAAAATAAAAAACATGGTTGACATCCCGGAGGAGTCATGGTAGTATGCTCTCAAAGGGAGTGCCTGTCCCTCTGTTTTTGATGCGATAAAACAGAGATGGCAACTCCCTTTTTCGTGTTATTAAAGCAAAATCCCCGGGAACCGGGAGTAAGGAGAATTACTTTCAATGTTACCGTATCGTTT
>CACYDL010000200.1 GCA_902773195.1 uncultured Lachnospiraceae bacterium | reverse complement strand
GCCGCCTTCGATGGCCGGGAACTGGAACACGCCGCACTTCTCTTCGAAGTCGGGATTCGCGCCGTTCATCTGGCCGATCGCCCAGGAGCCCTGGATCAGGATCGCGGCTTCCTCGAAGTAAAGGGCAGCCGTGGCGTCGTCGTTGGAGTCGCCCGCGGCGGTCTCCTGGAAGTACTGGGACAGCTCAAGAAGCTTCTCGCCCGCGGCGATGGTCTTGTCCTGGACCCAGCTCTCTTCGCCGGAGTTGATGGCCGCAAGGTCCACGCCTTCTCTGTCGCAGAGATAGCCGGCAAGCATCGACAGGCACCACGCGGTACCGGCGCTGATCGTGATCGGGGTGTAGCCCGCTTCCTTGATCTTCGCGCAGACGTCAAGGAGCTCGTCATAGGTGGTCGGAACTTCGACGCCGGCTTCGGCAAAGATGTCCTTGTTGTAGAACACGCAGGCAGCGGCGATATTCAGCGGAACCGCGTAGATCTTTCCGTCATAGGTCTGCTGGGCGAAGACGGCGTCGCTGGAGAAGGTGTCCTTCCAGCCGTCGGCCTCGAGATACTCGTCAAGCGGAGCGGCGACGCCGGGGGCGACGTAGTCGGTGAGGTTCGGGCCCGGGCTGACGATGAAGACGTCGGGGGTCTGACCCGCGTCGACCAGCGCGTTCAGCTGTGTGTAATACTCTTCAAGAGAGGTGGTGATCGGCGTTACGTGATACTGGCCTTCATAGTCCGTGTTGAAGCGCTCGATGACGTCCGCGAAGCCTTTTGTGATGTTGTCGTTGGAAGCATCCAGGTCATCCCAGAACATCCATGTGATTTCCTGCACTTCCGCGTCGTCCGCCTGAACCGCGACCGATGCGAACAGCGAGGTGGCAATCATAGAGCCTGCAAGAAGAACTGACAGTAATTTCTTTCCCTTCATTTCATACCTCCTGATGATAAGTGGTGGCGTGTTTCGATAAACGAATCATAGCAGAAGTGCAAAGACGTTTCTTTATAATTATTGCTATTCTTGACCGAATAATTGCTGATTTATTTTCTGCGTTTTCGACATTTGTTATATTTTCACAAGATATTTTGAGGGATTTTGTGCATTTTACCATTATTTTCCAGAAGAAAACATTTCCGGAGCCGAATATTTGCACTTTCTCCGCCGTTTTGATATAGTTAATTCACAAAAACCGGCGCAATTATTTATGTTGAAATTCGAGAAGAAGCGCTTCTCAGATCGGCGAAGCGGCAGGGATCGGATTTCAGAAAGAGCAATGATCGCTGTACAGCGAGGAAAGCGGCCCGCCATGATAGAAAATCTTTCCGGAATGCATGAAACCGTCAACTACCGGCCCGACACCCAGGTCCGGCTCTACAACAACGACGAATACGAGGACTACCCTCCCCACTGGCACACGCCCTTTGAGATCATCATGCCGACCGAGGGCACGTACCGGGCGGTGTGCGTCCAGAACGAGTACAACCTCGAGGAGGGGGACATCCTGGTGATCTGCCCCGGGACCCTCCACGAGCTGTTCGCTCCTCCGGAAGGCGTGCGCATCATCTTCCAGCCGTCCCTCGCCCCCCTCGCCATCCGGGAGCTGGAGGTCCTGACGGCGATGATCAGCCCCGCCCTGCTCATCTCCGAGGAGACCCACCCCTCGATCCACGGGAGGATCCATGAGCTGATGCTGGAGATCCGGGACGACTACCTGAAGGGGAAGGCCTACCTGGAGTCCTCCATCTACTCCCGCTTTCTGGAGATGATGGTGCTGATCGGCCACGACTACTCCGAGAACGCCCGGCGGGACATCGAGGCGACGGAGAACAAACAGAAGGAATACGTGGACAAGATCACGGCTGCGTGCAGTTATGTAAACGACCATTTCTCGGAAAACCTGACCCTGGAGGATGTGGCCGCGATCGCCGGCTTCAGCAAATTCCACTTCACCCGCCTCTTCAAGCAGGTCACGAACACCAGCTTCTACAAATATCTCAGCCAGAAGAGGATCGCCCACGCGAAGGAGCTGCTGATCTCCGGCCAGTACACGATCATGGAGGTCGCCTATCTCTCGGGCTTCTCGAGCCACGCCTCCTTCACCCGGATGTTCCGCCAGGTGGCGGGCTCCACCCCCAACGAATTCCGCAAGATGTACCGCGCCACCGACAGGCGTCCGATGGGCTGACGGCCCGAAAAAAGCATTCAAAAAAAGCTGCCGCACGCGGCAGCTTTTTGCTGTATGAAGCCGGATCGTTCCTGCGGGCGCACAGCGCTCCCGCGTCCGAAACGCCCCGCCGGGCGCTCAGCCCTGGAAGTAGTAGCCCACGCCCCACTTCGTGTGGACGTACTTCGGCTCGCTGGGGTTCGCCTCGATCTTCTCGCGGAGTCTCCGGATGTGGACGTCGACGGTTCTCACGTCGCCGGGATACTCGTAGCCCCAGACGATATTGAGAAGGTTCTCGCGGCTGTAGACCTTGTTGGGATTGAACACCAGCAGCTCCAGGACGTCGAATTCCTTGGCGGTGAGATTCACTTCCTTCCCGTTTACGAAGACGCGGCGGCTCTCGCAGTCCATCCGGAGCCCGTTGATCTCCACCTGCTTCGGCTGGTTCGGGCTCTCCTCCTGGCGCGAGGCGCGCCTGAGAATCGCCTTGATTCTCGCCTTGACCTCCAGAATATTGAAAGGCTTGGTGATGTAGTCGTCCGCCCCGTACTCGAGCCCGAGGATCTTGTCCATGTCCTCGCCCTTGGCCGTCAGCATGATGATGGGGACGTTGGAAAAGCCCCGGATCTGCTCGCAGACCTCGAGTCCGGTGACCTTGGGAAGCATCAGGTCCAGAAGGATGATGTCATATTCGGTTTCCTTCGCGTATTCAAGAGCCTCCTCGCCGTCGTAGGCGCACGTCACCTCGTATCCGTCCTGCTCGAGGCTGAAACGGATTCCCTTGACGATAAGCTTCTCATCATCCACCACCAGTACTTTCTTCGCCATCTGATACTCCTCACTCCCGCGGATCACCCGACGGTGATGCCGTCTTTTATCTTATTGAAAAGCGACGTCTTGATCCCCGTCACCTTCATGATGTCCTCTGTTCTTTGAAATGCGCCGTGGGCCTCCCGGTACGCGATGATGTCGGCGGCTTTCGCCGCCCCGATGCCGCTGAGCCTCTGGAGCTCCTCCGCGTCCGCCGTGTTGATGTTGATAAGTACGGATTCCGGCGTCTCCTCCGCGCCCTGTCCGGTGCCGTCCGGCGCTCCGGCCGCGCGTTCTTCGGCCTCCTGCTCCGTGAGGACGACGAGCTGCTCCCCGTCCGAGAGGATCCTCGCCTGGTTCAGGCCGATCCGGTCCGCGTCCTCCGAAAGCCCGCCCGCGGCTTCCAGCGCGTCGCACACCCTGGCCCCTTCCGGCAGGGCGAACACGCCGCCGTTCCGTACCGCGCCGCAGACGTGGACGAAAATCTCCGCCTCAGCCCCCTCGGGGCTCTCCGCGTGTTCCGCGTCACCCGCGCCGTTCCGGCCCTCCGCGTCTTCTCCGTCTTCCCCGGTCCGGCCTTCCGCGTCTCCCCGGTTCTCGGCCTCTTCGTCCCCGCTCTCCGCGGCGGCGATAAAAACCGAATCCGTCTCACAGACCGCGGCGTAACCGCCGGATCTCCGCTCGCAGCCGGCAGACGCAAGCGCCGCGAACGTCAGGTATACGAATAGCATGGCACGAAGTGCCATGCGTTTGTCGTGATAATTCATCTCACACCTCCGCCTGCATGATTTCTTCCGGGAATCCTGCCGCGGGGGCTGTGCTGTTTTTATTTTATCGAATCCTCAAAATGTTGACAAGAGGTTTTGTTCTAATTCTCCCGGACGCGCGGACCGCCTCATTCCTCCGTCCGCCGTCCCCGGACGCGCGGGCCGCCTCGGTCTTCCGTCAGCATGCCGCGCGGGGCCCGGTCCTCCGTCAGCCGGACGCGGGGGCCTCAGTCCTCCTTCGCCCAGCCGTAGGCGCAGCGGACGGCCTTGTCCCAGCCGCGGATCAGTTCTCTTCTCCTGTCGTCCGCAATCTCCGGCTTGAAGGTGCGGTCCACCGCCCAGTTCCGGATCACGTCCTTCCGGTCGGTCCAGAAGCCCACGGCGAGTCCGGCCAGATACGCGGCACCCATCGCGGTGGTCTCCACGCAGGACGGGCGGAGGACCGGGATGTCGGTGACGTCGGCCTGCATCTGCATCAGGTAGTTGTTCGCGGAAGCGCCCCCGTCCACCTTGAGGGACGGGACCGGAAGCCCCGAATCGGCGCGCATGCTCTTCAGCACGTCGTTGACCTGGTAGGCGATGGAATCCAGCGTCGCCCGGATGATGTGATACTTGCCGCATCCCCTGGTGAGTCCCACGATCGTCCCCCGGGCGTACTGATCCCAGTGGGGCGCGCCGAGGCCGGTAAACGCCGGCACCACGTAACAGCCGTTGGTATCGCTGACCTTCTTCGCCATATACTCGGAATCCGGGGCGGAATCGATGAGGCGCATCTCGTCCCTGAGCCACTGGAGCGCGGCGCCGGCGACAAAGATGGAGCCCTCGAGGGCGTAGGTCACCCTGCCGCCGATCCCCCAGGCGATGGTGGTCACGAGGCCGTTCTCGGAAAACACGGGCGTCTCCCCGGTGTTCATCAGCATGAAGCAGCCGGTGCCGTAGGTGTTCTTGACCTCCCCCTTCTCAAAACAGGTCTGTCCGAAGAGGGCCGCCTGCTGGTCCCCCGCCACGCCGGCGATGGGGATGGGCGCGCCCATGATCTGCGGATCCGCGTACCCGAAGAGGCCGCTGGAGGGCTTCACCTCCGGCAGCATGCACGCGGGGATGTCCATGATGGAGAGAATCTCCGGATCCCAGCGGAGCTCCCTGATATTGTAGAGCATGGTCCGGGAGGCGTTGGAGTAGTCCGTCGCGTGGATCGCGCCGCCGGACAGCTTCCACATGAGCCAGGTGTCGATGGTCCCGAAGAGCAGCTCGCCCCTCTCCGCCCGCTCCCTGGCGCCGGGCACGTTCTCCAGGATCCAGCGGAGCTTCGTCGCGGAAAAATAGGCGTCCGCGAGGAGGCCGGTCTTCTCCCGGATCAGGTCCGTGTATCCGTCCTCCCTCAGCCTGTCGGCGTACTCGGCGGTTCTCCGGCACTGCCACACGATGGCCCGGGAGACCGGTTCCCCGTTCGTCTTGTCCCATACGACCACCGTCTCCCTCTGGTTCGTGATGCCGATGGCCGCGATGTCGGCGGCCGTCGCGTGAATATTCGCCATCGCCTCCCGGGCCACCTCGATCTGCGTCGTCCAGATCTCCCCGGCGTCGTGCTCCACCCAGCCCGGCTTCGGATAATACTGCCGGAATTCCTTCTGGGCGACGCTCATGATCCTGCCCTGCCGATCAAAGAGGATACACCGGTTCGACGTCGTTCCCGCGTCAAATGCCATCACATACTGTGCCATCTGCAGCCCTCCTTCTCCTCCGCCGTCCGTCCGGCGGAGCGCTGTCCGTGCCGTTCTTCAGCCGTCCGTGTCCGGCCTGCATGCCCTTCTTCCGCCGTCCATATCCGGTTGAGTATTTTCCTGTTTTTGATTATAATGTATGATCATTGACTTTGAAAGGGTACAAAATGAAGACGTTACGCAGATGCTTCCGCTTTTTTCCGTTCTGCCTTCTGATCTCGTCGGCGCTCACCGCCGTTCCGTTTCTTGTCTCGAAAATCTATTACATGTACGCCGACGACTATCTGATGAACTACATCGCCAACGGGTCCTACGGGACGGAATACAGCGATCATCTCATCTTTCCGCGCATCCTCTTCGGCACGGTCACGAAGCTGCTCTACGGCATCACCCGTTCGGTCAACTGGTACGCCGTCCTGCTCGCCGCGACGCTCGCCGTCTCCTTTGCCGTCTTCCACTGGGTTCTGGCCTCCTTCCGGTGCCATCTTCCCGTTCTGGCGGCATCCGTCGTCCTCAACGCCGTCGCCGTCCCTCTGTTTTTCACGTTCACGGTGGTCGCCTTCCTCTGCGTGGGGGCCGGCGCCTCCCTGCTCTATCTGTCCTTCTACCGGAAAAAGGCCCTCCGGACGATCATCCCCGGCGTCCTGCTGATGATCTGGGGCTACGTGGTCCGCAAGGCGACCCTCGTCCCGGTGCTGGGGCTGATGTCTCCTTTTGCCCTCAAGGCCCTCGTCGAGGTCATACGGGCAGGCAGGAAACGGAGGGAAGCCGGAAACGGCGCCGCGGTGGACGCCGCTTCGGCCGGCAGCCTCATCGGGCGGATCCGGCGGGGAGACGATCCGCAGGTTCTCCTGATCCGCCGACTTCTCCTGCTGGTCTGCGGGGCGGCCGCCGCCCTCGTCCTTCTGCTGGGGCTCCGCCTCTGGGAGCAGAAGGCCTATTCCGGAGACATGTGGGCCGAGTACCAGCTCTACAACACGGCCCGCAGCGACGTGCTGGACTACCCGGGGGTCGGCTACGACATCCTGAAGGACTCCTTCCGGGAGATCGGCTTCACCAGCCAGGAGTACCAGCTGCTCTACCGCTGGGCGTTCTGTGAGAAAAAAGTCTTCTCCCGGCAGAAATTCCTCGAGATCGCCGCCGTGCAGTCCAATATCTACTCGAAGCCCTGGCGCACCGCCTACACGAAGCAGACGCTGAAGGCGTCCCCGAACCGCTACCTTCTGCTCATCCCGCTGGTCCTGTTCCTGCTGCTTCTCTTTGCCGACCGGCGTTTTCAGTTTGTGACCGGTTTTCTCGGATTTCTCATGCTCTGCGCCGTGATCCTGGCGCTCTGTTTCCTGCGCATGCGCTTCCTGCTGCGCGTCTCCGTCCCGCTCTCCATCGTCACCGTCTACGTGACGCTGATGTGCACGGGGGCCGCCGAAGAGGCGGCGGAGGACATGATCCTGCTGCCCGGCGCCCGGAAACGCGCAAAAAAAAGCGGCGTCCCCGAGATCATCGTGAGGGCGGCCGGCTTCTGCGCAGCGGCGGCTGTGCTGGCGCTATTTTGCGTAAGGTTTGTGAACGGGTACAACAACGCGGTATTCTCTCTGCGGAATCCTGATTTCGAGACGGCGGCGGAGCCCCTCTTCGACGAAGTGCGGTCCCACCCGGAGCGGATCTACATCACCAGCAGCTACTGCTTCGGCAGGATGTACTACTACGGCCACCCCGTAAACGGGATCCGGACCATCGACGACTACAGCCACCTGATCCGGGTCGGAAGCTGGGACAGCTTCACGCCCCGATACTACAGAATCGCCGAAGAACTCGGCATCCAGGATCCGGACAACCTGATCTCCGGCCTCGTGACGGAGGATTCCTTCTATCTGCTCACGGACACCGAGGACGTCGCCCTCGCCTATCTGAAGACCGCCTTCAAAGGCAGCAGAATCACCGCCGAAGCCGAGCTCATCGGCGACGGTCCCTTCAAGGTCGTGAAGTTCACGAAGGAGGACGCCTGATTCACAGAGGAAGACGCCGGATTCACAGAGGAGGACGCCGGAACGCGCCGGGTCTCAGAACATGTTGGTCACCACGATTCCCGTGATGATCAGAAGATTGCCGAGAAGCTTCTTCTTCGTGATGGGCTCCCGGAAGATCAGGAAGCTCAGGATCATCACCCACAGATTCCCGATGGAGTCCATGACGGCGCCGCTCTGCATGCTGACCTGTCTGCTGTAGGCGTACACGCAGACCAGCATGCTCAGGAACATCATACCGTAGCCGGCGATCACCTTGAAGTTGAGATATTCCCTGATCACGCTCTCATGGCGCTCCGAGGCGCTCTTCTTCAGGAGCATCTGGGAAAAAGAAGCTATGAGCGATGCCGCGGCAAACAGCAGCACCCATGGGTTCCATTCATTTCGCATCTTGATTCACCAGTAAAATTCCGAAAAAAACCAGCAGGATTCCGATCACGCTGGCAGGCCTGACCGCCTCGTGAAAAATCACCACGCTCCAGAGAAACGTCCAGAAAATGGCGAAGGCCCTGTTCGCGTAGGCGACGGACAGATCGTATCTCTTGATGATCTGCTGCCAGAAGATGGCGTAGAATCCCAGGCAGACCACCTCAAGGACGAGCCATCGGAAGCCGGCCGGGTTCAGGCCGTGAACCGTGATCCCGAAGAGGACCGTCTCTCCGGAGTTCATTCCGGCAAATTTCGAGCACACCGACGACAGGGTGAAGATGACCACCGCCATCTGTATCACCAGCGCCGCGCGTATTCCCTGCGGACCTCTGGATTTTCCCCCGTCCGCGACATTTCCTTCCATTCCGCGTTCTCCTGTCACTCTCTGTCCCCGGTCTCGCCGAGGGGCATGCGGTTTCTGTACAGCAGCTCCCGTCCCTCCGCGTCGGTCACGGACGCATCTTCGAAGACCCTGCCGGTGACGCGGTCAAGGGATTCCCTGTCCGGCAGAACCAGGTAGATCCGGGCGGCGTAGGGCCGCGCCTGAGGATCGCCGATTCTCTCCCCTTCCCTGTAGAAGCACTGGAGCATCCTCGCGTCCGCTTCCTCCGCCGCGCGCCTCAGCCGCGACTGGTCCGCCACGACGCCGTCCCGGGCGTGGAAATACAGGACTCCGGCGGAACAGGTTCCCTCCGGCCGGCAGCCGGCCAGCAGTTCGTCGATGCTGCGCGTGCCGCAGGCGTGGGCCAGCAGCAGCTCCTCCGTGGAAATCCCGCAGGCGTAGGCGAGGAGCTCATGCTCGTATCCGAGAAACCGTCCCGCGATCTCTCCCACGGTGAGACCTCTTTCGGCGCCGTAGTAGCACTGCATGCAGAGGGGACCCTCGGTCTGGCCGGTTCTCCCGATATAGCGCTGCAGCGCGTCCCGGACGAGGGGCAGAAGCTCCTTCACTTTCCGGGCGGGGTAGACGTTTCTGGTGCTGACCGGTATTCTGCCTTCTTCCGCGGGCGTCTTCTCCCGGTCGGCGATTCCCAGCACGCGCACGGTTCCCCGGCGGACCCAGCACTGCACGTTGTACTCCGGATCCGGGATATATTCCTCCGCCAGCACGCCGCCTGCGGGAAATGTGTCAAGATACGCCTCCGCCTCCGAAAGGGAGCGCGCCACCTTCACGCTTCTCGAGCCGTAGAGATCCCTCGGCTTGAGAATCATCGGAAACGACAGCTCCGGGAGCGCCCCGTCGTCCGCGCCGGAAATCATCCGGAACGCGGGCATCCGGATTCCCAGCTCCGCGCACAGAGCGTGCATCGCCAGCTTGTCCCGGTAGCAGGGAAGCTGCTCCGTCTTCAGATGGCAGGGAAGCCCCGCCTTCTCCGCGATGCGCACCATGCACTCCAGCAGAAGGTCGGAGTAGGCCGTCGTAATGGCGCTGACTCCCTCTTCCTCCGCGATCCGGGCGATGCCGTCCGTGTCGCGCACGTCGACGGTATAGGCGGCGTCCGCGAGCTTCTTGGCCGGGGCGTCCGGGTTTCCGTCGACGCAGACGGTCCGGATCCCGCGGCGCCCCGCCAGGGTGACCAGCGGGACGAATTCGCTCAGGCCGCCGAGCACCATCAGGCCCGGTCTGTTTTTTTCCGTATCAGTCATTTTCATGCTTCTTTCCAAAGGCTCCGTTCTCTCCGGCGCTTCCTTTTTCCCCGGGCCCGTCCGTTTCCTTTCGGCGCAGCACGTAATGGGGCTGCTTCTTGGATTCGTCCAGCACATGCATTATGTAGTCGCCCAGTATGCCCGCCGCGAGAAGCGTAAGTCCCGTCGAGGCGAGAAGGAGCAGAAAGAGACTGGTCCATCCCCGGACCGTGATGCGTCCGGTCAGATATCTCACAAAATAGACGATTCCCAGCACGACGCTCAGCAGGAACGTCGCGATGCCGATATTTCTCATGAGGATCAGAGGGAACACGGAGTGGGTCGTGACGTCGTAGTACAGCATGCTGGCGAGGGCGCGGAACGAATAGCCGCTGCGCCCGTAGGCCCTCGCGTGATGCTCCACGTCGACGTTGATGATCCGGTTCGACGTCGCGATCAGCAGGTTTCCGATCACGGGTCTGTGCACGGTGGTGTCCTTGATCGCGTCGGCGATGAAGCGGCGCATCAGACGGAACGAGGTGAGCTCCAGGGAGGGATCCTGCCGGAACATGCGGGCCGTGGCGAAGGCGTAGATTCTGGTTCCCAGCCTCCTCACGGCGTTGTGCTGTCTGCCCACGTAGCGCGCCACGACCACGTCGACGTCGTCTCTGCCCTCGAGCGCGCCGATCAGCTTCGGAATCTCTTCCGGCGGATGCTGAAGGTCGTCGTCCATCGTGATCACGAAATCCCCCGACACATAGTGAAGCCCGCACAGAATCGCGGGATGCTGGCCGAAATTTCTCGCCATCTGGAAGATCTTTACCCGGCGGTCCCTTTCGCGGATGGACTTCATCACCTCGTAGGAGCGGTCCTTTGAGCCGTCGTCGACCAGGAGAAGCTCAAAGTCCTCCCGGAGCCGTCGGTCGAACACGCCGCAGAGTCTCTCATACAGCTCTTCCAGAGTATGTTCAGAATTATAGACCGGCACTACCACCGAATATAAAGCCATATTCCCTCCTGTCCCGTCCCTGTTTTCGGACGGGAACCGTTACTTAATATATAATCTTTTGACAAGACCGTCAATGGCATTCTGTGACCCTTGAAGAAGTGCTTTTTTTCAGATATAATATACAAAATGCGTCCCGATCCGGGGCCGCGCATTCAGGATAAAGTCTCCGGACACCAACGGTCGTTCCGCGGTTCATGACAGCCGCGGGAACTTTTCATGCAAATGCGGAAGCGCGAGGACTCCATGAGCAGAATCGATTTTAACGTTCCGCCCTTCGTGGGCACGGAACCGGAATATATGAAGCAGGCCGCCCTGAACCACAAGATCTGCGGCGACGGGCCCTTTACGCTGATGTGCCAGGAATGGATGAACCGGCGCTTCGGCGTCCCGGCCTCCTATCTGACGACCTCCTGCACGTCGGCGCTGGAGATGAGCGCCCTTCTCTGCGGCATCCTGCCCGGAGACGAGGTGATTCTCCCCTCCTACACCTTCTGCTCGACGGCCGACGCCTTCGTGCAGCGCGGCGCCCGTCTCGTCTTCGTGGACGTCCGCCCCGACACGATGAATATCGACGAGAAGCGGATCGAGGACGCGGTCACGGAGAAGACCCGGGCGATCGTGGTGGTTCATTACGCGGGCGTCGCCTGCGAGATGGACACGATCATGGACATCGCGGCCAGGCACTCCCTCTTCGTGGTGGAGGACGCCGCCCAGGCCTTCGGATCGACCTACAAAGGCAGGCCTCTCGGCACCATCGGACATTTCAACTGCTTCTCCTTCCACGAGACCAAGAATTTCTCCATGGGAGAAGGCGGCGCGCTTCTTCTGCCCGATATCTCCTACCGGGAGCGGGCGGAGATCTACAGGGAAAAGGGAACCGACAGGAGCCGCTTCTTCCGTGGGCAGATAGACAAGTATACCTGGCAGGACTACGGCTCCTCCTATCTCCCGAGCGACATCAACGCCGCCTATCTCTGGGCGGAGCTCGAGGAATACGACAAAATCCATGACGACAGGATGCGCTCCTGGGAGGCCTACGACGCGGCGCTGCGCCCCCTGGCCGGGGCCGGCCGTTTTGAGGTGCCCACCGTTCCGGAGGGCTGCGTGCACAACGCGCACATGTACTACATCAAGACCCGCGATCTGCAGGAGAGAACCGCGCTCATCGCCCACATGCGCGAGAGCGGGGTGCTGTCGGTATTTCACTATATTCCCCTGCACTCGTCGCCTGCCGGCATGAAATTCGGCCGTTTCCACGGAGAAGACCGCTGGACGACGAGGGAGAGCGAGAGGCTTCTGAGGCTTCCCCTCTACTACGGTCTTACCGAAGAAAAGCGCAATACCGTCATCGAGGTCCTGTCCCGGTTCTACCGGTAACGGGGACCCCGCAGCGGCCGCCGGCCGCCGGCGGTCATATCTTCTGCCGCGCGGTCCGCGCGGCACAGGGAGGCTTCCATGGAAAAAATCAACCGCAGATTCGGCGGGATCATCGTACTCCTGCTGGCGAACGCCGTCTTTTTCGTCCTCTATCTCAGGTTTTTCACGGGAGAGGCGGTCTACCTCTACACGGACATCGGATCGGATTCGGTCAACTCCAGCTATCCGATCATCGCCATGGTACAGCGTCTGTTCGGATCGCGGGATTTTTCAGGCTTCAGCCTGACGGCGGGACTTGGATCCTCCACCGTCACCTACCTGCTGAAGTATCTGAACCCCGTCAAGCTGCCCCTTCTGTTCTTCACCGGGGAGCGTCTTCCCCTGGGACTGATCGTCGAAATCCTGATCCAGACCAATGTGATCGCGCTCTTCTCCTGGCTGTTTTTCCGCCGTCTGCTGGATCACGGGACGGCGGCCCTCTTCGCCGCCCTCGCCTGGACCTTCTCGGGATACGTCACCCTCTGGAGCCAGAATCTCACCACCGGCAGCTGCATGGCCATGTTCACCATTATGATGGCGGCCCTGCTGCCCGCCCTGGAGAAGCCCACGGTGAGGCGCTTCCTCCTGCTGTCCCTCGCCCTCGCGCTCTTCCTTCTCACCAATTACTACTACTGCTACATGTCGGCGTACTTTGTGCTGTTCTTCCTGATCTTCTACTCCGTCGCGAAGAAGAGGACGGTCACCGCCTTCTTTGTCAGCGGGCTTGAGGTTCTCGGCTCCGCGCTCTTCGCCGCCCTCATGGCCGCGGCCGCGCTGCTCCCCTCCTTCTCCGGTTTTTCCGGCTCGGGCAGGACCGACGCGCTGAGCGTCGTCGGCGCGAAGCTCTCCGTCACCTCTCCCAGGGGGCTCTTTGTCCTCCTCGGCCGCCTCTTCTCCGTCAATACGATGGGGCCCGGCGCCGCCTATGTCGGAACCATGAACTACTATGAGGAGGCCGCCCTGTCGACCACCGTCCTCGCGGTGGCGGCCGTGGTCTACCTCATCTCCAGGGAAAACACCCGGATCGTGACGATTCTGTCCGTCCTTCTCTGCGCCGCGGTCCTCCTTTTCAAAAACAGCGGCGCCTATCTCCAGTTCAATATCGGCGTCCGGCGCTACGCCTTCATGATCGCCTTCGCGGAGGCCATCGCGGTCGGCGTATTCATCCGGTCGCTCATGACCCGCGTGTACAGCATGCATCTGTTCTGGTCGGCGGTCATCTCACTGGCCCTCTGCGGGGCCTCTGTGCTGTTTCTCGCCCTCTACGACGGACGTTTCAACTGCTGGACGGACATCCGGACCCTGAAGCTGGTCGCCGTGTGCGCCGCCGGCTTCTCCCTGCTTCTGGTTCTCTATGCCCTCAACCTGCGCTTTTCCGGGGTCATCCCCTTCCTCTGCCTGCTCCTCATGATGGGAGAGCTCGTCGTCATGAACTACGACACGCTCTACGTGAGGGACTTCGTCACGGCGGAGGAATACGCCTCCGTCGCCGACGGAAACGGCGTGAAGGAAGCGGTGGATCTGATCCGCGGCGCGGAAGATGACACGCTGTGCCGGATCGCGGTCAACGGAACCACGGACGGCGCCAACGCGGGCATGCTTCTGGACTTCCCTGCCGCCTCGGTCTACAACAACACCAACGCCCAGGCCCTTACGACCCTGACCAAGGCCCACGGGACCTGCGAGCTCTCGCCGAATCACTTCATCGCCGACGGATACGCGCCGGGACAGCTGTCGTTCCTGGCCGGACGGTATCTGATCACCTCCAACACAGGCCTGTCGGCCGACACGCCCTCCTCGGCGTTCTACCGGAAAACCGCCGAAACGCCCGACGGATCGAAGGCGGTCTACGAAAACACAACGGCCCTTCCCTTCGGGTATCTCTACACCAGGCAGATGTCCGCCTCCGAGGCGAAGGAGCTGCCCCTGCCCGAGAGAATTCTCGCCATGACGCAGTCCTGCTACCGCACGGACGGCATTTCCACCACGGAGGAAGACCAGGAAGAGGAATCTCCCGGCGGGCAGGCCGCCAGGAGCGGCCATTTCACGGCCACGGACCTCCTCACCTCCGGAAAGGACGCCAACAATCTGAAGCTTCGGAAGACGACCTCTGGCATCGTATTCCGCCCCACCGGAGGAGACCCCTATATCTACTATGAGATCGGTCCTTCCAGGCCGGGGAACGTGCGGCTGCTCTACCTGAAGCTTCGAAGCGCCAATTACAACAAGGTCCGGCAGATGCAGATTTTCTTCATGAGCAGCCCCGATGAAGACCCGGATCCCGCGGACAGCCGGCTGTTTTTCCTCGGCCGCGGCTATCCCGAGACCTGTCTCATCCTTCCGGACGACGTCGAAAAGATCCGCCTGGATTTCCCGGAGGATTACATCGACACCAACGTGGCCGAGCTTTCCCTCATGGAATCCGACGCCTTCACCGGCGCCTTTGACGAACTGATGTCGACGGACATCCGGGACGTCTCCATGAAGGGCGGGACCTACTCCGCCTCGCTCAACGCGGAGAGCGAAGGCGTTCTCTGCGTGCCGCTTCTCTACTCCGGCTGCTGGACGGCCGAGGTAAACGGAAAAAAGACCCCCGTTCTCAATATAAACGGAGGTCTTACGGGAATCGAGGTCGGTCCGGGGAAATCCGACGTGGTCATGACCTGGCAGATTCCCCATTTCCGGCTGGGTCTCCTTCTTTCCGGCGCCGTGGCGGCGGTATGGCTCGTGCTGATGATCTTTCCGCCGTTCCGGAGAAAGAGCCGGCGGGAAAAATGACGGGCATCCGGGGACTTCCGTCACCGGCTCCCGGTGCCGGCGGGGGCTTCGGCTGCCCCGCGGGCCGCATCCAGAATCAGTTCTTCCAGTTCACGGTTCGTCATGCCGCAGATATACTCCGCCGCATCGGCGCCTTCCGCCGCTCCCGCCAGGCCGGGAGCGATTTTTCTGCCCTCCAGGGCCTTTTCCAGTCCGCGGATGTCGCGCTCGCCAAAGAAATCCCCGCAGACCCGGAGCGCCTCGATGACGCCCCCTCTCTCGGCAAGATACACGGCGACCGTGCCGAAGGGGAACCGCCGCTCCAGCTTCCGGTTATAGAAGGGAGACGCCCCGTAATTCCATTTCCATGTCCTGTACTTTTCGTCGGCGAGCCGGCCTGCCGCCGCCCGCTCCGCCTCCGTCAGCGCATACCCGGTGATTCCGCCCTCCGGCGCGAGATGCCGGAGCAGATCCTCCGCGAACGAATCCTCCGGGACAACCCGCCCCAGACAGCGGCCGACCGTCGTCACCCTGCTGCGCACCGACCGGATCCCCCTGGATTCGTATTTCACGCTTTTTGCCGCCAGCGCCTCCGAGACGGCGTCGAGGTCGGTGTTGAGCATGATGCATCCGTGATGCAGGATCCGCCCGTTTTTTCTGTACTGGGCGCTTCCCGAGATCTTCAGGCCGCCGGCCGTCAGATCGTTCCTCCCGGTGAGCTCCGCCCGGACGCCGTAGGCGGCGAGGGTCCGGATCACGGGACGCACGAAGCTCTCAAACCGGAAGCTGTCGTGCCCCTCCTGATCCGTGATGACGGTGTAATTGAGGTTGCCCCTGTCGTGATAGACCGCGCCGCCGCCGGACAGACGCCTGACCACCCGGATCCCGTTGGCGCGGACATAGGCCCCGTTGATCTCCTCTTCCGTGTTCTGATATCTTCCGATCACGACCGTGGGGTCGTTGCGCCACAGCATCAGACAGGTCCCGCCGCGTTCTGCGCGCCCGAAGAGAACCTCCTCCAGCGCCAGGTTGTAAGACGGATCAAAGCTTTGCGATTTGACGCAGCGCATCATTCTTCCGTGTGATCCTCAAAATTCAGCCGCTCCTCCTCCACCACCAGGGGCCGGTCCAGAACTCTCTGATTGATGGAGAGAATGTACTCGCCCAGCAGTCCGATGAAAAACAGCTGCACGCCGCCGAGGAAGAACTGTCCGATCACGAGCGGGGCCACGCCCGCCGTGAACCAGTCCCAGTGAACCAGCTTCATGACGAGGTACACGAGGGCGACGACGATGCTGATGAACCCGATGAAGAAACCGAGGAACGTCGCCATCCTGAGAACCACCTTGGAGTAGGACGTGATGCCCACCATCGCCACGTCATAGAGGCTGTAGAAATTGTTCTTGCTCTTTCCGGCCCGGCGCTGCGGCCTCTCGTAGGGCACGGTTTTGTAGTCGTATCCCAGCTCGGCGATCATGCCGCGCAGGTAGGGAACCGGGTCGTGGACGCTTCTGACGACGTCGACGAAGGCCTTGTCATAGAGGCCGAAGCCCGTGAAATTCTCGATGTGGCCGATGTCCGTAATCTTCCGGAGGAGCTTGTAGTACTGTCTCCGGACCCAGGCCATGAGCCTTCCTTCCTCGGTCTTGCTCTTGATCCCGATGACGATCCTGCTCCCGTTCTCCCACTCCCGGACCAGCGTCGGGATCAGCTCGGGCGGATCCTGGAAATCCGCGTTCAGCCTCACGACGCAGTCCCCGTAGGCCTGCTTGAGCCCGTGCACCGGCGAGCGGAGCTGCCCGAAATTCCGGGCGTTGAAGATCGCCTTCACATGGGGATCCCTGCCGCAGATGCCCCTGAGGATCTGCCTCGTCCTGTCCCTGGAATGATTGTCGATATAGATGATCTCATAGTCGTACCCGGGGAGCTCCTTCCGGAAGATATCCGTCAGGGCCTCCGTCATCGGCAGGACGTTGTCCTCCTCGTTGTAGGTCGGAATGACCACCGAGATCCGTTTTCTGCCATTTTCCCTGTTTTCCATGGCAATCTCCTTGCTTATGCATGGGGCGCCCCCGTGGGGGCGGATCCCTTCGCCTGCGGCGCGCCTACCTGGCCAGCTCGCTCTCCGTCAGCGGTATCTCCACGTTCGCGGCCAGCTCCTCCCTTGGCAGGAAGGGCGCCATATCTTCAATGGGGACGGACACCATGGTGCCGTCGGGAAGCTTTCTCGAGGAAACCTTGGGCTCCGTCTTCTGGAGAGGCGAGACCCGCACTTCGATGAGGGCGGGCAGCGGAAGCTTCATCGCCGCCTCCATGTCCTCTCTCAGCGTCTCGTTGGCGGCACAGAGTCCGTAGCGGAAGCCGAAGAGGTCGGCGGTCTTTCCGAAATCCGGGAACTCCAGGTCCCCGCTCTCCGGGCCGATGCCGATGAGCGGCTTTCCGAAGAAGGCGTTCTGGGTCTGGCGGATGGAATGATATCCTCCGTTGCAGATCAGGAATATCCTGACGGGCAGGCGGTTGGTGGCGATGGTCTGCAGCTCCTGCAGATTCATCATGATGCTTCCCTCTCCCGTGACCAGCGAGACCTCCCCTCGGCCGGATCCCACCGAAATCCCGATGGCGGCGGGCAGGTCGTATCCCATGGAGGCGGTGGCCGTGTTCGAGTAGAACCGCTGCCCCTCGCGGCAGCGGAAGACCTGGATGCCGGCCACCCGGGAGGTCCCGCAGGAGCCGATCAGCTGCGCCCCTTCCGGCAGAAGGTCGGAAAGGCAGTCGTAGAAGGCGTAGATATTGGCGAGGCCGTCGCTCTGGGGGCCTTTTTCCGCCTCCGTCACCAGCTGGTATTTCTTCCGTCTCGCCACGCAGCGGCCGAGCCACCCCGCCGCCTTTTCGCACCAGGGCTTTCCGGGCGCCGCCCCCATCTCTTCCAGGCGGGCCGTCAGCTTTGACATCAGCTCGTAGGCGTCGCCTATGACGCTCATGTCGGCCCTGACGTTGGGTTTCTTCAGCTCGTTCTCATCCAGCTCGTTGAGAATGGTGTAGGCCTCTCTGGCCCACTCCTGATAGTCGAAGCCGGTCTGGAGGAAGCTCAGCCGGCTGCCGACGGAGAAGAAGACGTCGCAGCCCGCGACGGCAAAATTGCCCGCCCGGTTGCCCGTCATGCCCGTCCTTCCCGCGTAGAGGGGATGCTCCTCGGGCAGGATGTCCACCGTCGACATGCCCCCCAGCACCGGGATGCCCAGAAGCTCCGCCAGGTGGCGGAAGAGATCGATGCCGCCGCAGGCGCGGACGCCGTATCCCCCGAAAAGAACCGGCCGGGAGGCCTCCTTCAGCTTCGCGAGAATCGTCTCGACGACGTCGCCGCTGATCCGGGGCACCGGGGCGAAACCCTCCTCCTCCGGGACGAAGCCCTTCTGCGCCTCCGGGCGGATGTCCGCCGCCTGCACGTCGAGGGGGACGTCCAGCCAGACGGGGCCCTTTCTGGCGTAGGTCATCAGAAACAGCGCCTTTTCGACGCAGTATCTGACGTCCTCTTTTTTCGTGATCATCACGGAGTATTTCGTCATGGCCTCCGTGCTTTTCGTGATGTCGTACTCCTGCACCCCCATCGTGCGCAGGGGAAGTCCCGTGCTCCTCACCGTCGTGGCGTACCGCGCCTGCCCGGAGATCACGAGCATGGGGATGGACTCCATCCACGCGCAGAGGACACCGGTGACGGCGTTTGAGGCGCCGGGGCCGGTGGTCACGAGGACGCAGGCGGGGCGGTTGTTCACCCTGGCGTAGGCCTCCGCCGCCATCGCGCAGGCCTGCTCGTTGTGCTGAAACAGGCAGTGCATCAGCGGGCTGTGCCCGAAGGAGTCGTCCAGATGCATGGCGCCGCCTCCGGTGACCAGGAAGACGTCCCTGACGCCGGCTTCCGAAGCCTTCTTCACGATATAGTCCGATACCTTCATCCTTCGAATCCCGCCGGACGGGACTTGCGGGTCCGGCCGTTCCTTTCTCCCGGGCTGGGCCGGGCCTGTCTTTTTCATGCGCGGGAGCGCTCTGCAGCATGGGGTCTTGCGCCGGAGGGCGCCGGGCCCTCTCCCGCCGGGGGCGTCAGAGGTATTTTTCGCACCTCTGCTCGCAGACCATCGTCTTCCCGGACTGCTGGATGGGGAGCTCGTCGATGTATTCCACCTCGATCTCCGCGTCGTCCCCGAGATACTTTCGGTAGGAGGCGACGACCTCGTCCTCCCGGACCTGGGCGCCGATCTCCGCGTTCAGCTGGAGAAGGTATTTCTTCTCATCGAGCTGAATGCATTTTCCCTGGCGCAGAATTCCCTCGAAATTGAGGAGGTTGTTCATGAATACGTGAATCGAGAGCGGCTCGCCCTTCGTGTTCCGGATGAGGGATCCGCGCCGCCCGTAGATCTCGGTCAGCTTCTCGCGGATCCTGCCCTCCGCGGCAGGGACGCTCACCTTGATGCCCGTATCGCCCGTATCGTAGCGGATCATGGGGAAGGCGCGGTTGTAATAGTCCGTGATCACGATGCGTCCGAGCTCGCCCGGGGCCGCCGCCTCATCGGAATCCATCTTCAGGATCTCGACGTGGAAATTGTAGAGGTCGATGGTATAGTCGTCCTCGTCGTTCAGGCTGACGGCGATAAATCCGTTCTCATTGTTCCCGTAGGAGAGGACGGGCACGATGCCGAACAGCTTCTCCGCCTTCTCCCGCGTGGCCTTGGGCAGAGCCTCTCCCATCGTAAAGATCATCTCCACGTCCCAGCCCCTGACGTCGAGGGACGTCCGCTCCGCGTAGTCCGTCAGGGCGGTGATGGCGCTCGAGTAGGCCACCAGCACCTGGATCCTCTCGTCGAAAATGCGGTTGAAGATCTCCCGGATGCTGGCGTCGCTCATATTCGAGATATCGATCATGAGCAGATTGTTGGTGAAGGATCTCAGGTCCGAGATCGTGTTCTTCCCCTTGATCCAGGCCCGGAACTCTCCCCTCTTCATGCCGAGGCGGAATCCGTTCAGCTCCATGACGGACATGAAATTCATGTTGACGCGCTCGAGCTTGTCGTCGTTCGCCAGCACGGTAAAGGGCGTTCCGGTGGAGCCGCTGGTGGAGAAGCGGTGCAGGCGCTCTCTTTTGCCTCTGTACTGCTCGCTGAGGATCTCCTCGTAGTGGTCCAGGAAATCCTGCTTGGTCATCACGGGAAAGTCCTCCAGGCCGGCGTGACGCGGAAGAGCGCGGTAGAACGGGCAGTTCGCGGCGGCATATTCCAGAATCGCGGCGATCCGGCGGTCCCGGTACTGCTCCGTCACGCCCTCGAGGATCTCCCTCTTGTTGACTTTTTTCAGCGTCTGCTGACGCTTTCCGTGCAGATCGTCGAGGGCGGTCCAGGCCGCTCTCCTGAGAATTTCTCCTGCCTGCTTCATACTCTTATCACTCCGTTTCTCCGCCTGCGGCGGAATCTGTGGGATCACTCACTGCGGCGGACCCGTCCGGGTCCGTTCCCCTGTCCTTGTGCCGCCTTGCAGACGCCGAGCACGATCACGGCGGCCGCCCGGATCAGGTTTGCCGCGAGCACGGCCGCGCTGAAACCCATCAGGCCGCTTCGCGGCGTGACCGCTGTGATCAGAACGACCACCAGGACCAGGTGGAGCGTCTGGAGCAGCAGCTGCCACTTCTCCCCGGTGAAGGTCAGGGCGATGATAAACAGATAGGCGGAAAGCATCGCCAGGATCTGTGAGATGGTGACCACCGTGATGAGCGGCGCCGCCACCTCATAGAGAGGCGGATAAAACAGACGGATAAAAATCGGGGTCGCCGCCTCGCACAGCAGAAAGAAGACCGCGCTCACCGCGATGCCGATCCCGGAAAACTTCAGGAACCGGCTGCGGGTGACCCTCGTCTCCTCCCGCGTAAGATAGGAAATGATCACGGTGTTGACCGGCGCGATGAAAAGCACCAGGGTCTTTCCGATCAGGGAGACGACGTAATAGACGGTGACCGCCTCTCCCCCGAGGGCGCTCTTGAGATAGACCCGGTCGATGTTGAGCGTCAGGTTCGTCACGAAGTAAGAAAGGACGAGCACGCCGCCCTTTGTCAGTACCGGCCGGAAGAAGCGGCTGACGGAGAAAAACCGCCGGAAAACAGATCCCTTTGCCGCCGCGTACGCGATGGCGGCCGCCTCGCCCAGAAGAAAGATCAGCGGCCAGTATCCGTTCTTCCGGAAGACCAGGTAGCCCGCCGCATAGCCTGCCCCGCACAGCGCGTAGTAGATGAAATAGCGCCGGTAGTTGAGGGACAGCCTGTACTCCACGTCGCCGTAGTACCGGAATATCGTGAGCAGCATGAGGACCGTGATCACGGCGGCGAAGCCGCCGTCGGAGATCGTCCCCGGCGCGTTTATATGCGAGAAGAGAAAGGCGCCGGCGATGCCGACGGCGGAGTAGACCAGCACCGTACAGTTGTAGTCGCCGTTCGTGACGTCCATGTCGCGCCGGAGCACCAGGCGGCTGTTGTTCAGCGCCTGCCCGATCGACGGGCCGAGGATGTTCACGAGGGCCATGATATAGAGAACGGTGCCGTTCGCCTCGGCACCGAGTACAGCGGCGAGCGACGGATACACCAGGAGCTGAAGCACCCCGTTGAGTACCAGGGCGCCTCCGATCGTGTACGCGGTATTCCCCGCGATTCTCTTCTTCTTTGCGTCAATGGCCATGGTTCTTAAACTCCGGACAGAGATTTTCGATATACTTGCGCTTTCCGGACGCAAGCACGGGAATCTCGTCCACGTAAGTCACCCGGATATCCGCGTCCTCCCCGAGGGCGGGCCGGATCCTGTCCAGCATGTTGCCGACGTCCATCATCTCGCGGTCGCCGTTCAGCTGCAGCTCGTATTCCTTAAGGCCCGTCTGCAGGAAGCGGTACTGCCTGACGCCGTCCACGTCCCAGAGGTTGTTGGTGATCACATAGGGCGTGACCGCGCGGCCCTTCGTGTCGTAGAGTATGTCGCTGCGTCTCCCGTACAGCTCCGTCAGAATGAGACGGAACCTCCCGTTCTGCCTCTTGCGGCTGTACACGGCGGTGTCGCCGTTGTCGTACCGGAGGATCGGAAACGCGTAGTTGGTCAGATCGGTGATGACGATTCTCCCCAGCTCTCCCTCCTCGGCCGGCTCGTCGGAATCCATCTTCAGGAATTCCATGTGGTAGCTCTCGGAATTGATGTAATAGGAATTATTCACGGCGCTCTCGATCCCCATGATGCCGTTCTCCTCGTTGGAGTAATAGGATCTCACGGGGCAGCCGAACTGGGCGCTCAGCCTCTCCCGGACGGGATCCGGCATGGATTCCGAGATGGGAAGGATCGCGTGGACCCGGAAGGGACTCATGTCCACCTGCTTCCGGTCGATAAAACGGCTGATCTCCCCCAGGGCGGAGGCGTAGCCCGTCAGGCAGCGGACCTTCTCCCTGCGGATGCAGTCCAGCATCTCCGTGATGGCCTCGTCGGAGAGAGAGGAGCTCTCCATCATGATGCTGTTCTCGGCGAGCAGACGGAGCCTGCTCTTCTTTACGTTGTCGACCCAAACGCGGATAAACGCCGTTTTTTCCCCGATCCTGTATCCGCCGACGGCGCTGAGAAAGATGCTGTCCGCGGTGTTGCACATCGCCTTGCGGCGGTCCTGGATCATCGCGAAGGGCGTGCCCGTGGACCCACTGGTGGTCATGATGCGGTTATCCTTCGCGTCGCGGTACAGCGAGGAGCGGAACTCCTCGTAGTGCTCGCGGAAGGTGTCCTTGTTGACCACGGGGAGGTCGGAAAGCGCGGCGTTTTCGGAAAAACGCCCGTAGAAGCCCGTCGTCTTCACCGCATGCGAAATGAGGGAGGCGACCCTCGCGGCGTCCTCGTCCTCGGAGGTTCCGTAGCGCATCGCCTCATAATCGCTGTCGAATCTCTTTTTTATGGTTCCGCCGCGCAGCGCGTCGAGCGCAAAAAACGCGGACCATCTGGCCATCTCGCCGATTGAATCACCCATTCAGTCCCGCAGCCTCCCTGAGCTTTTCCGCCATGAACGCCAGTTTATCCTCCGTCATGCCCGGGTAGACCCCCACCCAGAACGACTTCTCCATGATCCGGTCCGTCACCGTCAGTTCGCCTGCTGTCCTGAAGCGTCCCTCCATGTGCGGATCGTCCGCGACGCAGGGATGCTTCGTGAGATTGCCCGCGAACAGCATCCTGGTCTGAATGCCGTTTCGCTCGAGGTGTCCTACCACCTCCTGCCGGTCCCGTCCCTCTCTCACCGTGATGAGGTATCCAAACCAGCTGGGATCGGAATTCTCCGTCGCCGCCGGAAGCAGGTACGCGTCCTCCGTTCCCCTGAGCGCCTCCGCGAGGAAGGCGAAGTGCGCGCGCCGGAGCGCGGCGAATCCGGGGAATTTCCGAAGCTGGGCCACGCCCACCGCCGCCTGCATGTCGGTCGCCTTGAGGTTGTAGCCGAAATGGCTGTAGACGTACTTGTGGTCGTATCCCGCGGGAAGCTGCCCGTACTGCCGGTCAAACCGGTGGCCGCAGAAATTGTCCCGGCCCGGAGGACAGATGCAGTCCCGGCCCCAGTCGCGCATGGACCGGATGATCCGGTGCAGCAGGGGATTGTCCGTATAGACCGCGCCGCCTTCTCCCATGGTCATGTGGTGGGGCGGATAGAAGCTGGAGGTCCCGATGTCGCCGAAGGTTCCCGTGAGGCGCGTCTCGCCGTCCAGGGTATACAGGCTTCCCAGCGCGTCGCAGTTGTCCTCGATCAGCCAGAGCCCGTGCTTTTTGCAAAAGGCGGTGACCGCCGCGATGTCGAAGGGATTTCCCAGCGTGTGCGCCATCATGACCGCGCGCGTCCGCTCCGAATACGCCTGCTCCAGAAGCGAGACGTCGGCGTTGGCCTCGGGAAGCGTGACGTCGATGAAGACGGGCACCGCCCCGTACTGGACGATGGGGGCGACCGTCGTGGGGAAGCCCGCGGCGACGGTGATCACCTCGTCCCCGGGCAGAATGCGTCTCTCCTTCAGCAGAGGCGACGTGAGGGCCATAAAGGCGGCCAGATTCGCGCTGGATCCGGAATTCACCAGCGAGACGAACCGCACGCCGAGATATTCGGCGAACTCTTTCTCAAACGCCTCGGTAAACCTTCCGGCGGTGAGCCAGAAGTCAAGGGAGGAGTCGACGAGATTCACCATCTCCTCGCTGTCATAGACCCGGGAGGCGTAGGGAATCCGGTCCCCCGGCTCAAACGGTTTTGTCTGATTGTGAAAACGGCCGCAGTATTCCTTTACCGCTTCGAGGATCTCGGCGCGCGCCTCGGCCTCGCTGTTCCAGTTATGCATATGAGCTCCTTCACCCGAAGTATTCTTCTATCTGACGGTCGGTGATATCGGCCGGGCTGCCGCCCGCCGCGCAGTACTTCGACCACTCCACGGTCCGCCGGACCGCCTCGCGGATGTCCCACGCCGGCTGCCAGCCCAGCTGGTTCCGGATCCTGGAGGAATCCAGCATCAGCAGGCCCGCCTCGTGAGGTCCTCCGCTGTTTCCAAAGACCCGGCGGAGGCCTTCGCCCCAGAAGCCGGCGAAGAGATCCGCGATCTCTCCGGTCGTGACCGTGTCCTTCTCGTCGGGACCGACGTTGTAGGCCCCCGCGTATCCCGGATTCTCCGCCTGCTTTTCCGCGATCAGCAGATAGGCGGAAAGAGGCTCCAGCACGTGCTGATACGGCCTCACGGAATGGGGATTGCGGAGAACGATCTCCCCGCCCCGGACCGCCGCCCTGACGCAGTCCGGCACGATCCTGTCCTTCGCGAAATCTCCGCCCCCGATGACGTTGCCCGCCCGGGCGGTGGAGACAGGGACGCCGGCCTCCCTGAAGAAGGAATTGCAGTAACTCTGGGTGGCCAGATCGGAGCAGGATTTGCTGTTTGAGTAGGGATCATAGCCGTTCAGGGGGTCATCTTCCCGGAAGCTTCTCCGCTCCTCCCGGTTGAGGTAGACCTTGTCCGTCGTCACGTTGACCACGGACTCGGCGCCCCCCGCCTGACGCAGGGCCTCCAGCAGATTGACCGTCCCCATCACGTTGATCTCATAGGTTTCTCTCGGGATCCTGTAGGATTCCCTGACGAGGGGCTGAGCCGCCAGGTGGAAGACCACCTCGGGTCTCGTCTCCCTCACCACGCGGAACAGGTGATCGTAGTCCCGGACGTCCCCGCGGACGGAATTCATGTCCCGCTCCAGACGGAGCATCGCGAAAAGCGAAGGGTCCGTCGGCGGCTCCAGAGAGTAGCCGGTCACCTCCGCTCCCGCGAGAATCAGAAGACGGGACATCCAGGATCCTTTGAATCCTGAATGTCCTGTCAGAAGTACTCTTTTTCCGCTGTAATATTCCAGCCTTTTCAATCAGCCCACACTTTCCACGGAGCCTTGCCGCTGCTCCAGAGCGTCTCCAGCATCTCCTTCTCCCGGAGCGTATCCATACACTGCCAGAAGCCCTCGTGCCGGAAGGCCCGGAGCTTTCCTTCCGCGGCGATTTTCTCGAGAGGCTCTCTCTCCAGCACCGTGCCGTCGTCCTTCAGATAGTCGAAGATCCCCGGCTCGCATACCATGAAGCCGGCGTTGATCCAGCCGCTGTCCTCGAGGCGCTTCTCCCGGAAGCTGCCGACGAGACCGTCGTCGCCCACATCGAGATTTCCGAACCGGCTGTTGGGATGGACGCAGCTCATCGTGACGAGTCCGCCGCTGCTCCGGTGAAACGCGAGGAGCCTGTCGATCCGGACGTCCGAGACGCCGTCGCCGTACGTCAGGAAGAACGGCTCGTCGCCCACATACTTCCTGATGCGCCGGATCCGGCCGCCGGTCATGGTGTCAAGTCCCGTGTCGATCAGCGACACCTTCCACAGCTCGGCGTTGTCCCGGTGAACCGTCATGTCGCTCCGGCCGTGGGTAAAATCAAAGGTCACGTCGCTGTTGTAGAGGAAATAATTCGCGAAGTACTCCTTGATGACGTGCTGCATATAGCCGCAGCACACCACGAAGTCGTTATAGCCGTAGGACGAGTACAGCTTCATGATATGCCACAGCACCGGCTTGCCGCCGATCTCCACCATGGGTTTGGGACGAAGACGGCTCTCCTCGCTGATGCGCGTGCCGTAGCCTCCCGCAAGTATGACTGTTTTCATAGTCCCGCCTTATTCTTCGCCCCTCTTTGCGATGAGCGTGATGATGATCATCAGGATCCCGAGCAGAATGAGCAGCGTGAGCGCCGTGATGGCGATAAACGCGTTTCTGTTCATCCGGATTCCAAAGGGCAGCTCCACCTCCTCGGCCGCCGTGTTGATCTCGGAGGAGTTGCCGGATCCGATGATGCCGGTGCCGGCCGGCACGGAGGCCGTCTCCGTCTCACCCGGCGCGGTCACGGAATCGGTGCTCTCCGGGGCGGACGCCGCCGGTTCCTGCGGCGCGGAAACCGTTCCGGCCGCCGGTGCCTCCGTCCCGGAGTCCGCCGGAGCAGCCGCGCCGGCCGCCGCCAGCTCGTCGTAGGTCGCCTTGGCCATGATGGTGCGTCCCACCGTGTGCCTGTTGTACTGATAGGCCGTGGTGACGATGGGCCCGTAGGCAGGGCTTTCGGACTCGTTGACGACGGTGGTCAGCGCGTCCTTGGTCGTCCCCTTCGGCAGAGAGACGATTCCGCCCTCGAGGACGGCCTCTCTGGGATCCATCCGCTGGTGCTTGAAATTGTCGAAGCCGTAGTTCAGCAGCTGGGTCGCGTCGGGCACCGTCGCCTCGTCGGTTCCGGCCCCGTGCATCGTCACACAGACCAGGGCGGTGGACTTGCGCTTCGCGAACGTCGCCATCGTGTTCATGGCGGCGTCCGTGTAGCCGGTCTTGCCGCCGATGAATCCGTCGTAGGCGTAATCCGCGTAGCGGGCGAAGGGGTGATGGCTGGCGATGGTTCTCTCACCGGTCATGTTGGTCGCCGGGATCGTGTAGGTGTTTGTCCCGATGATCTCCATGAAGGTCTTGTTGTTATAGGCGGCCTTGCAGATCATGCAGAGATCATAGCAGGTCGTCAGATGCTCGTCGTTGGGCATGCCGCAGGCGTTAGCGAAGTGGGTATTCTTGCAGCCCAGCTCCTTCGCGCGGGTATTCATCATGTCGAGGAAGTTGTCCAGCGAGCCGCCGCCGATATATTCCCCCACCTGGGTCGCCATGTCGTTGGCGGACTTGAGCAGCGTGCCGTACAGCAGGTCGCGGAGCGTAAACACCTCGCCCACCTGCGTGTAGAGGTTGGAGCTGCCGTCCGTGGCGTAGGCGACGCCCGTCTCGGTCATGGTGACCTGGGCGTCAAGATCCCCGTTCTCGATGGCGAGAAGGGCCGTCATGATCTTTGTGAGCGAGGCCGGCGGCGTCTGGACGTGCTCCCCCTTGTTGAAGAGCACGGCGCCGGTCACCACGTCCATCAGGCAGCCGTAATCCGAGCGGATGTCCTCCGCGACGGGCCAGTTCTCGATGCCGTTGGTCGTGATGCCCCCGGTCTCCGTCGTCCCGGTCCCGTCTTCCGAAGCTTCGATCCCGGCTTCCGGGATGTCGGTCCCGGCCTCCTCGGTCCACGCCGGAACGGCGCAGGCGGCGGTCAGAAGCGCGGCCATCACAAGGGCGCCGGCGCGGGCGGCCATTTTTCTCAAACCTCTGGTTCCTGTCACTCTGTTAGATTTCATCTCCAAGACCCTCATCAATTGCTCTGCGCAGACCGTCCAGCGCCTCCTGCTCATCCTCTCCGTTGCATACGATCTCAATCTCGTCGCCTGATTTCACGCAGGCGCCCAGGATCGAGAGGACGCTCTTGGCATTTGCCGTAGTGCTGCCGAATGTGAATGTTACGGTTGACCGGAATTTCAGAGCCTCTTCACAGAACCTCGCTGCCGGTTTCAGATGAAGCCCCGTCGCGTTCCTGATTACTGCTTTCCCGCTGACCATGGCCGGATCCTCCTTTATGATTGGTCGTCAGATTTCTGACTGTCTGTACTCTTTACCGTTACCCTGCTGACGGACATGCCCGCGGTGACCTGCTCCACCAGGGAGCATCCCTCCGGAAGAATGACGTCCACCGGCACCTCGGTCTCGCCCGGCTCCACGTCCCTCAGGTCGACGGAGGCGCCGATGTCCTCCGCGCTGAGCTCCTCCAGCGCCGCGTCGTCGGCGGTCACCCGGATATCCAGCTTCGAGTCATTGAAAACCGCAGTGTAGTTCTTGGGAAGATTCTTCTTCAGAATCCCCTTGGTGTCGATCTCGATCGACTTGCTGTTGTAAGGAAGTATCTTGACGCTGACCACCACCGTCTCGCTCATATCCGCCGCGAGGCTGATGTCCGGCGGCAGGTATTCCGTTATGTCGATGCTGATATCCCGGTCCTCGTCGGCCCCGAGAATATCCACGGCCCCGGAGGCGGAGGGAATCGTGATCGTCCCGCCTTCCGACCGGAACTTCTCCATGATGTCCGGATCTCCCACCAGCTTGAGGTTGGCCGGCGTCGTGGAGACCTCGCCGATCTGGAAGCCGGCGGCGGGCGCGCCGTAGGTCTCCGCGGCGATCGGCACGTCGGAGACCACGGTGAAGAGCGTCACCTTCACCTTGACCGACGTCGAGCCGTCCCCGATGGTCAGGGAGTTCTCCTGGGAATCGCTCAGCTTGTCGCCGTTCTTGTCATAGATCGCGAGATTCGCCGTCAGGGTCTGATCCTTGCTGATGCCGGTCACCATGGCCTCGGCGTTCACCTGGTCGATCTTCTCGACGATGGATTTCGGTCCCTTTATCTTGATCCTGTCGGGGCTCGCCGTGAGCTTGCCCACCTCGTAGCCCTTGGACGGCGTCGTCCCGGCCGTCGTCGGATTCACCACAAATTCCTTGGTCTCGATGTCCTCCAGGGTGATCTCGATCATCCGCGGGTTGATCGTCACGTCGTCGGCGGAGACGCCGGGGACCGTCACGGTCACGGGCACGTACACCGGGCTGGTGAAATCCTCGATCTGCGTCAGATCCGCGGTGGCGGTGATGCCGGAGGGCGAGAGCCTCTCGATAATTTTCCTGTTGGTATGGACGGTGACGCTGATCGTCCGGATCCGGTCGATCATCGCGTACATCTGCTGCCGGCTCTCGACGTAGGAGGCGTTGGTGACATTTACGTTGATGCCCGTATAGGTGTGGGTCACCTCCGGGTTGCTGGTATTCATGATCACGAGCCAGATCGCGAAGGCGATGATGAGAGAAGCGATCTTCAGCCCGGGATTCGCGAAAATTCTGCTATTTTTCATCTCGCCTCTGCCCTTTCCGGATTCTGATCCTTCGGTCCTCACCGGTCTTAGCCGACCGCTTCTGAATCTGGTGCAGCTGCTCGCGGAGGCCGCTGGCCGTCACGCCCGTCGTCAGGACGCCCATGTAGGCGTAGGAGACCCTGCCGGTCTCCTCGGAGACGATGATCGTAAAGGAGTCGCTGACCTCGCTGATCCCGAGGCCCGCCCGGTGTCTCGTCCCGAATTTCTTGCTGATTCTCGCGTTGTCCGACAGCGGGAGATAGCAGGTGGCGGACACGATCCGGTTTCCTCTGAGAATGACGGCGCCGTCGTGCAGCGGCGTATTGTGCTCAAAGATGTTCACCAGCAGCTGGCTGGACACCTCGGCGTCGATATTGATGCCGGTATTGACGAACTCCGTCAGCAGAATGTTCTGCTCCATGACGATGAGGGCGCCCGTACGGACCTCGCTCATCTCGTTGACGGCGCGCACGATCTCGGTGATCGTCCTGTCCGAGAACAGGGCGTCCTTGTCCGAGGACGAATCGAACGGAAAGATCGTATAGAGAATGCTCTTGTTTCCGAGCGATTCGAGGGCCTTTCTCAGCTCCGGCTGGAAGATGATGACAAGCGCCAGCAGAGCCACGGAGGCAAGACGCTCCGTGATCCACAGGATCGCGGACATCTGAAAGATGTTCGCCGCCGCGATAAAGAGCACGACGATCAGAATCCCCTTCAGCAGCGTGTAGGCCCTGGTTCTCTGAATCCAGGCCATGAAGAAATAAATCAGCCCGGCGATGATCAGGATTTCAACGATGTCCAGAAACCTGATGCTGGGGAAATACAGGCTGCTAAGATAGTGCCCGATATGGCCGAGTAGTGTCGACACCTCTCAATTCACCTCATCCGTCGTATAGTGTTCCTGAAGCGGCCGTCCGCCTTCCGCGCCGCCGCCTGCCCATGAACCGGTTCCGTCCCGCTTCGGACTCACAGGTCCTCCAGCGAATTCTCCAGTCTCCGCTCCAGCTCGTCGTGATCGATCTCGGGCTTCAGAGCGGCGCCGGCCGCCGGAAACTGCTCGAAATCAGGGAATTCCAGATCCTCCGCGTCGTCCAGCTCCGTCATGATCTTCGGTACCGCGGTCACGTAATAATAGTAGTCGTCGTCCTCGAACCTGAGCTGCCTGCTTCTCCGGTAATCGAGAGGCAGAAACAGAAGCTGCAGAATCAGGGTCACGATCACGGACGCGGCCGTCCCGACCGCCATGGACGCCGGATCGAAGCGGCTTCCCGCAAGGCTGTTGCCCAGCAGAATGATGAGCATCCAGACGACGCCGCCCGCGATGATCGCCAGGCTGAAGCCGCAGCTGATCTCCAGCCGCCTGATGATGGAGACGATCAGCACCGTACCCGCCGCGGCCGTCACACACACGAAGATCTCGGGAAGAAGCAGGCTGTCCCGCAGCACTCCCAGCCGCCCCGTGTAATCGGAGGCCTCGAGCTTCGACAGCCCGGGGGCGGCCTCCCGGACCGCCGCGCAGAGATAGAACCATACCACCCCGGACGCGGCGCCGAGCACCGATACCGGCCTCCTCTTGAGTCCCAGGATCAGCGGCACGATGACCGGCAGGCCGAAGAACATGGCCGGCGGCATAAGCAGGGCCGACACGGAATCCTCCGGCACAAACCTCAGGAACAGAATATAGAGAAGAATCAGGACCGCCGCCGTCAGCGCCCCGGTCTCCGGGGATACGGACAGCGCCTGGATCACCGTGAGGAAAAACGCGAACACGGCCGAGGCCCCGTTGCCGATCATCGAAGTGACGAGGGCGGCCAGAAGGAGAACCGGAACGCTCGAAAAGAGGCCCTCCGATCCCACCGCGTAACGGATCCACAGGAAGGAGGCAGCCGCGGCGAGGAATCTTCCCGCCATATCGATAAAAACCGCCCACCTCGCGTAGATGCTCTTCAGTTTTTCACCGAACGCAGCCGCCATATCCGCCTCACGTCTCCCTGTCTTCCCTTCCGGCAGTTTCTTCCATGTCCGCGAATTCCTCCAGCTTCAGGATCCGCTCCTGGTAGTCCCGGACTCTTCCGGCCGCCTGTTTCCAGCGGCGGTCGGCAGCCGCCCAGGTCACCGCCAGATAGACCGCGGCCGACAGAATATAGAAGATCAGCACCGTCGCGGTAATCTTGCCCGCCCGGGAGAGAAGAACCATCTCCGAAGGATTTTCAAAATTCCAGACGGCGTAAAGCGCGAGAAGAATCGCGTCCGCGGCCGTGATCAGGAAGAAGCTTCCGATCAGGTGGATCGCGATGTAATCCCCTCTGTCAAAGCTCGCTATTCTGAAATCCTTCCGGCCCCGGCTCTCCTCGAACGTCGCCAGGCATATCATCTCTTTCAGCCTCAGGGGACTGATCATTCCGCTCCTCCGGTAAGCCTTCCTTTGTTTTTATCAAATCATTTAATGATACCATAAACCAAGGGCCGATGTAAACCTTGACGCTCCCGACCGCCGCCCCGCGTCCGGCTCCCGGCCCTGCCTCATCGCCCCCGCGTCACCCGCGGGGATTCAGAGCTGCGACAGGGCGCCTCCGCCGATGCACATCGCCAGAAAGAAAACCCTCCCGGCGCCGCCGGCCTTCAGCGCGCCGGCGCACCCGTCCACCGTCGCACCCGTCGTGTAGATGTCGTCGACGATCAGCACGCGTCCGGGCATTTCCCGCCGCCCGGGGGCCGCAAAGACGCGGGCGGTATTTCTCCTGCGCTCCTCTCTCGAGAGATTCTTCATGGCCTCAGTCCGGACCGTCCGGACGAGAAGCTCCGGAACAGCGGGGATTCCCGTGGCGGCGGACAGGCTCTCCGCGAGGATTTCCGCCTGATTGTAGCCCCGGCGCCGCCTCCGTTCCCGGTGCACGGGAACCGGAACGATCACGTCGGGGGACCACCGGATCAGAAACGGCCGCGCCGCCTCCGCCATGATCCTCCCGAGGATCCGCCCGTACTCCTGTCTTCCCTTGTACTTGAACCAGGAGACCGTCTCTCTCATGACGGCGTCGTACAGAAAGACGCCGGCGCCCAGGTCGTAGGCGTGGGGAATCTCCGCGCAGTCCCGGCAGAGCGTGCCGGCTGCCGCCGCCGGCTTGCCGCACTTCCGGCAGCGGGGGCCGGTGACGAAGGGGAGCCGTCCGACGCAGCCGGGGCAGATCGGGCGCCCCGCCGGCGCGATGCCGTGGCAGACGGGGCATCTGGGCGGATACAACAGATCCGCGATGATTTTTACTCCTCCCGAAATAATCCGCAAAGTTCACGAATCCTTTCATCCAGCGACGTAAACCGGAGCTGCTCCGACTGGTTTCCGATCATCTCCCGCACCGTGTCCCCGCTTCCCAGTATCACGACGCAGGACCTGGCGCGGGTCACGGCGGTGTAGAGAAGGTTTCTCGTCATCAGCATCCTGGGGCCCGTAAGCAGCGGCAGAACCACCGCCGGATATTCGGAGCCCTGGGACTTGTGTATCGTCACCGCGTAGGCGTGATCCAGATCCTCAAGGGCCGAATAGGGATAATCCACGAATCTGCCGTCGTCGAACTCGATCACCATCTGGCGGAACGTGTCGCTGATCGACCGGATGACGCCCATGTCCCCGTTGAAAATGCCCTCTCCCGTCTCCCTGACGATGCCGTGCCGGCCGCGCACCTCCCAGACCAGCTGATAGTTGTTCCTGGTCTGCATGACCTTGTCGCCGGTCCGGTAGAGGCAGTTCCCGTAGGTCTTCTCCGGCTTGTCGGCGGAGGGCGGATTCAGATACTCCTGAAGGATCCTGTTGAGGCGTTCCACGCCCAGCGGCCCCTTCCTCATGGGCGAGAGCACCTGGATGTCGGAGGCTCTGGCGTTTACGTAGGCCGGCAGCTTGTCGCGCACCAGCTCGATGACGTTGCTGATGATGCGGTTTACGTCGTCCCGCTTCAGGAAAAAGAAATCCCTGCTCTGATTGTCGAGAAGGATCGGCTCCCCGCGGTTGATCTTGTGGGCGTTCACGACGATGTCCGAGGACTCCGCCTGCCGGAAAATCCGGGACAGCTCCACGCAGGGAAACGCCTTCGACCGGATGATGTCCCTGAGGACCGCTCCCGGTCCCACGGAGGGCAGCTGGTCCACGTCGCCCACGAGAATGAGCCTCGTCCCGACCGTCAGCGCGGAAAGGAGCGCGTGCATCAGGGAAATGTCCACCATGGACATCTCGTCGATGATCACGACGTCCGCCTCCAGAGGATTGGCGGCGCACCGGGCAAACCGGATATCAAAGGCGTCGTCCTCCGCCGCGGAGCTGATCTCCAGCAGCCTGTGTATGGTGGACGCCGTGTAGCCGGTCGTCTCCGTCATACGCTTCGCCGCGCGTCCCGTGGGCGCCGCGAGGACGACGTCGAGCCTCTCGCCCCTGAAATAGCGGATCATCTCGTTGATCGTGGTGGTCTTTCCGGTGCCGGGGCCTCCCGTGAGGATCAGCACCCCGTTCTCCGCGGCCCGGATCACCGCCTCTTTCTGCTCCTCCTCCAGAACGATCCGGCTTTTCTTCTGCTGGAGACGAAGCTTCTCTTCCACGTCGCTTCTCTTCTCACCGGTGGGCGTGCCAAGGTCCATCAGCATCCTGGCGCAGTTGAGCTCCAGATAATAATACCTTCCGGCGTAGACGATGCTCCGTCCGTCCGAAAGGGCGTCCTCCTCCCGGACGTTCTCCGGGCGTTCTCCGGTCTCTTCCTGCCTCTCTTCCGCGGGAAGCCGCTTCATGACCACCTTGTGGTCCACCGCCAGGCCTCCGAGGGCGTCGCGCACGAGGGGTTCCCCCACCTCCAGCAGCGCGGCGCTCCTGCTCACCAGCTCTCCCTCGGGGAGATAGACGGAGCCTTCTCCCGCGGCGCAGAGAAGCACGTACAGGATGCCGCTCCGGACGCGGTACTCGGATTCCTTCTCAAACCCCGTCGCGGCGGCGATCCTGTCCGCCCTGACGAAGCCGATGCCGTCGATATCCTCCGCCAGTCTGTAGGGGTTCTCGCGGATGATCCGGTAGGTCTCCTCGCCGTACTGCCTGTAAATCCGCACGCCCATCTGCATGGAGATGCCGAACTGTTCGAGAAACATGACGGCGCTGCGGGCTTCGGCCTGCTCCGCCGCCTGGGCGCCGACCGCTCTGGCCCTGGCGGCGCTGATGCCCCTGACCTCGGCGAGACGCTCCGGCTCCTCCTCCAGGATTCTCAGAGTGTCCCTGCCGAACTTTTTGACAATCCTGGCGGCGAGGGCTCTTCCGATTCCCTTGATCGCTCCCGATCCGAGATAGAGCTCCACCGCCTCCTCGGTCTCCGG
>CACYDL010000199.1 GCA_902773195.1 uncultured Lachnospiraceae bacterium | reverse complement strand
GCCCGGCTTGAATCCCCGGACAGAATCCGCACGCACAGCCCCGGATACTTCTCCCTGAGAATCCGGATCTGCCCCGGCAGGAAGTACTGCGCCGGCACGGAGGAGGCGGAGACCACCAGTCTCGACCTCTTTTCGTCGCCGATCCGGCTGAGGTCGGCCTCCGCTCTCCGGCAGAAGCCCATGATCTGGGAGGCGTAGGAATAGAACAGCCTCCCCTCCGGCGTCAGCGTCAGCTCCCTGGTGGAGCGGACCAGCAGCCGGGTATTGAGGCTCTCCTCCAGGGCCCTGATATGAGAGCTCACCGTGGGCTGTGAAAGGTAGAGGCTTTCGGCCGCTTTCGAGAAGCTTTTCTGCCGTACCACCTCAAGAAAGATCTCAATCTGTCGCAGCTGCATGCCGAAATTCCCCCTTCGTCATCCTTCCGTGATGTCCCGGAGCGCCGCCGCGGCTTCCCTCACGTCCTCCGGCGTGTTGAAATATCCGAAGGAAAAACGGATCGTCCCTTTCGGAAACGTCCCCACGGCCCGGTGCGCCATCGGCGCGCAGTGAAGGCCGCATCTCGTCATGACGCCGTATTCTCCCTCAAGGACCGCCGCCGCCTCCGCGTTGTCGAAGCCCTCCAGATCCACGGAGCAGACGGCGATCCTTCTTCCCGGTCCCGCGCTGCCGACGACGCGCGCCGCCGGGACCGAGGCCAGCTCGTCCAGAAATTCCTCCAGAAGCTGCTCCTCCTTCCGGCGCACCGCGTCCCGCCCCGTTTTCTCCAGAAATTCGAGGGCCGCCCGCAGGCCGTAGATGCCCGGCAGGTTCAGGGTGCCCGCCTCAAACCGGTCCGGCAGGAACGCAGGCATCGTCAGCAGGTCGGACTTGCTTCCCGTGCCCCCGAACACCGTCGGGGACAGGGCCTCCGCCAGCTCGTCGGTCATCAGGAGCGCCCCTGTTCCCTGGGGTCCGAGAAGTCCCTTGTGCCCCGTCAGACACAGTCCGTCAAGCTTCATCTCCTCCCTGTCGATCGGCACCGGTCCGGCGCTCTGGGCCGCGTCGAGCACGAAGAAGACCCCTCTGCGGCGGCAGGCAAGGCCGGCCGCCGCGGCGTCCTGAAGCGTCCCCGTAACGTTGGAGGCGTGACAGAGGACCATCAGCCTGGTATTTCCGCGAAACAGCGTCTCCAGGGCGCCGGGAACGAGAAGGCCCGTCTCCGGGTCCGCCGGGACGACAGACACCTCCACGCCCCTGCCCTTCAGCATCTCGCAGGGCCTGGCGACGGCGTTGTGCTCCATCGCGGAGATGATCACGTGGTCCCCGGGCCTGAGAAGTCCCTGGATCACATAGTTGAGGCTGTAGGTGACGGAGGGAGTGAAGATGACGTTCTTGGGCCCCGGGAATCCGAACATGCGGGCCAGCCTCGTCCTCGTGTCATGGACCGCCGCCCCGGCCTCGTAGGCCGGGCCGTAGCCTCCCCGTCCGATATTGCAGCCGATCTCCGTGACGTAGCGGCTCATGGCTTCTCCCACGCCCGGCGCCTTCGGAAAGGACGTGCTGCTGTTGTCCAGATAGATTCTTCTCATCTTCCGTTCCTCTCATCCGGTCCGGTGCTCTCAGACCAGCATCTCCGTCTCGTAATATCCCTCCGCGGCGATCCCTTCCCCGGCAAAGGCTTCCCGGATCCTCTCCTCCGCTTCCAGAGGCGCGCTCCAGGACAGGCCGCAGGAGGCGGACAGCGCCCGCGGAACCGGAACCAGTCTTCCGGGAATCTTCCGCCGCCGGCAGACTTCCTCCGCCGCCATCGCGTCGGCTGTGACGTGGAACGTCACGACCAGACGCATCTCTTTTTTCCTCACAGGCGTCACTCCTTCCTTCCGGCCGCTCACGAAAAACGTCCGCCGGTCTATTGTACACCGGCGGACTCTCTTTTTACTACCTTGAACTCAGGAAAGAACGATCTCAAAATAATCGCCCATATCCTTTGACGCAAACTTTCTGCCCTTCTCCCGGGCGAGCTTCTGTACGTTGTTCTTCTGGTGGGGCTCCGTCACGAGCACCTTCACCTCGCCGCCGTCCTTCAGGGCCTCAATCGTCAGCATCAGCGGCTCCGGGCACGAAAGCCCTCTTGCGTCCACTTCTTTCATCGGCTTCGCCTCCTCTTATCTTCCTTCTTCTCTTCTGTTGACAAGGGCAATCACAAAGCAGGCCGCGATGCAGATCACGCAGGCGATCCTGCCGTTCCGGGTCACCGCTCCCATGACCAGCTCTCCGGTCTCGGCGTTGGCCGCCGTCCCGCTCGAGGCCAGTCCCCAGGTGTGGCAGAGCGCCGCTCCGACGAACATTCCCAGAACGGTCACGGCGGAATCGGAGGACCCCTGCCCCGCCAGCACGAGCTGTCTCAGCGGGCAGCCTCCCGCCAGAACCGCGGCGAAGCCTACGGCGTACATGCCGAGAATATTCCAGAGATGCTCCGAGTGGGCGATGACGCCGGGCGTGTTAAACGCCGGGACGAACCGTCCGGTGGCGATATTGAATACCAGAAGAACCACGAAAAGTCCCGCGATGATGCAGAGAAGTCCGAAATCCTTCATCAGGAACAGATCCCGGAGGCCTCCGGCAAAGCACATGCCGGACTTCTGGGCAAGCGCCCCGACGACCAGTCCCGCCGCCAGAGAGAGGAGAACCGGCGCATGCTTGCTGCCGGGGCCGGACTCACTGGCGAGAAGCAGCGGCGTGCAGACCGAGAGGATCAGGATGCCGAGAACGATCACGGGAAGCACGAAGCCGGAGACACGGTTCGTCAGATGGGATCTGCCGAGACTGAAGCCTCTGCGGAGCATGACGGCTCCCGTGGCGACGCCCCCCGCGAACCCGATCAGTCCGACATAGGCGTTGAGATCTCCCGCGGACATCCGGATGACCATGCGGAGCGGGCATCCGAGAAATACCAGCGCGCCGATCATCATGATCATCCCCAGAAGAAATCTCGTCATCGGAGAAGAGCCCGCCGTCGACCGGTATTCGCCCGTCGCGGCGGCGATGATGAACGCACCCAGCACAAGGCCGATGATCTCCGGCCTCGCGTACTGGACGGCGGCCGCCTGATGGAGCCCCATCGCCCCCGCCGTATCGCGGATGAAGCAGGCGATGCAGAACGCCATATTGGCAGGATTTCCCTTGAGAGCGAGCAGGACCGCAAACAGACCGCACAGCGCGCCCGCGACGGCTCTCTTCGGTTTCGTATCAAGAACCATAATAATACCCCCCTGTAAAGCTATAGTTTGAGTTGTTTTCCGCGGGGCTTCTCTCTCATGGGAAGCCGCCGCCCACAGTCCACCATACCTTTGCCGGGGGGAATAGTCAAATCGAATATTTTTTATAAACCGCTCGGTATTTATTTACTTTTCACTATAAAGCAGTCCCGCTCCTGCCGGCGGCGTCCGCCCTCATCCGTCCCAGCTCCCAGAACGCCACGGCGCTGGCGGCCGCCACGTTGAGGGAGTCGACGCCCTCCGCCATCGGGATCTTCACGCAGCGGTCGCACAGGGAGACCGTCGCCCGGTCCAGACCGTATCCCTCCGATCCCAGGATCAGCGCCGTCCTGTCGTTCTCCCAAAGAACCGGATCCCCGATGCCGACGGCGTCCTCGTCCAGCGCCATCGCGCAGGTGGTGAAGCCGCACTCCCGAAGCAGGGTGATTCCGGCGTCGGGCCAGCCGGCGGCGCCGTTCTTTTTCTCCCGCCTTCTTTCGCCGAAATAGGTCCACGGAATCTGAAATACCGTGCCGACGCTGACCCTGGCCGACCTTCTGCACAGAGGATCGCAGGAATCGTCGGTCAGAAGGACCGCGTCCATGCCGAGGGCCGCCGCGGAGCGGAAGATGGCCCCGATATTTGAGGGATTCGTCACGTGCTCCAGCACCGCGACCCGGCGGGACTTCCGGAGCAGTTCCTCCGGATCCGGCAGGGCGGGACGCCGCATCGCGGCGAGAAGCCCCCGCGTCAGAGGAAAGCCTGTCAGCTCCTTCAGGACGTCGTAAGACGCGGCGTAAACCGGGACGGAGCAGCTCTCCAGAAGCTGCTCCGTCTCTCCCCGGATCCGGCTTTCGTCCGCCAGAAATGAAAGGGGCTCGCATCCGGACCGGATGGCCCGTGTGATCACCATATAGGATTCCGCGATGAAGATGCCTCCCCGGGGCTCGTAGTAATGCCTCAGCTGGGTCTCGTTGAGCGCGGAATAAACCGCGATTCTTTCATCCGCCAGATTGTCTGTTCTTATGATTTCCATCGTCGATGCCTTCAGAATGCGGCGTTCCCCGGAAGCCGCGTCAGGTCAGAATCACCGTCTTGCTGCAAAGAAGCTCCCCCTCCGCGTCATAGACCGAGAAAACCATCTCGCCCGCCGCTCCGCTCTCCGGATCGACGTAGTAGGTGCTCGTGTGATAGACGCTTCCGGTCTCGAAAACGAAAGAAGCCTGGCCGTCCCAGGTCGTCACCTCCTGTCCGTCGGGAAACGACGCGGCGCAGCTGACCGTGAGGCGGCTGTTGGGAGGGCCGTTGGTGACGGCCATGTGCCACCAGATCGTCCGGTCTTTTGGGATCCGGTCGATATCGGTCTCCAGATCCTCCCTGTCCTCGTTGGCGGTGATCCTGATGACCCAGCGGTACAGCTCCTCGTAGAGCCGGGCGGAATCGAGATAGCCGTCCTCCGCCAGCGCGGAGAGGTACTTCTCGGTGAGCGGGTCCGACGACGAGAAGCTGGAGCGGACGTACTCGTACTCCATTTCCCGGAGAAGGTCCGCCGAATCCCGGTAATCACCGAGGGCGCGGAACGCGGCCGCGGCCTGCACCGGATGCTTTGTGTCCTTCCTCAGCTCAAGCGCCCTTCTGTAGCGGCATTCCAGGTATCTCTCAGCGCTGTCGGCGTAGTCTCCGAGAATATGGAACTCATCGCCCGCCTTCTGATACAGCCCGTCGCGGAACATTTTCTCCGCCTTCCGGTAACGGCACTCCTTTATCCGTTCCGGGCTCTCCCCGTAGTCCCCAAGCTCCGCGAAGATCTCCCGGGCGTCGTCATGCTTTCCCTTCTCCAGAAGCTCCTCCGCGTACCGGTACAGGCAGTCCTGCCCTTTCTCCGCGCTGTCCTGATAATCTCCCGCCGAGGCGTAGGCCTCCGCGGCAGAGAGGTATTCCCCGTTTTCCTCCAGAACCTGCGCGTTTCTGCAGCGGCACTCGGAAATCCGCGCGGCGCTGTCCCCGAAATCCCCCAGATCCGTGAAGATTCCCTCGGCCGCCGTCAGCTCTCCTGCCTCCATCAGCGCCTCCGCCCTGCGGTACCGCATCTCGTCCGCCTTCGTCCCGGAATCCCGGTATCCGTCCAGACTCAGATACAGCTTCTCGGCCTCCCTGTATTCGCCCTGTCCGGCCATTTCCTCCGCCCGGGCGTACACCTTCTCCGGAGAGCGGATCTGGAACAGGCTGAAGAGCGCCGCAAAGCCCAGGACAGCGGCGGCAAGGACGGCGGCAAATGCCGCTTTGGCGCTAACCGGCCATTTTTTCATCAGCAATGACTCCCCCTGCACATGCAATCAATCCTTTCTCTGCCTGCTATCATAACACAGGTGAGAATGAGCCGCAATCCGCGGCGGACAGCGCAGCGGACATCCGCGTCCCGCTTCTCCGGCCACTCAAAAAACCGCCTGCGGCGGGAAATACGGCCGGCAGGCGGTGTCAAGGAGAACGATCGATAAGAGTATTTACGCAAGTGCCTCTCCGAGGCTGCGGCAGGCCGCGACGACTTCCTCGTCGGGAGCCTCGTTGCAGATCACGCAGTCGCTGGCGAGAACGGCTCCCGCCGCTTTGGCGCGGTCCTCCCATGTGCGCATCCACTCGCCGTCACCCCATCCGTAGGCTCCGAAGATGGCGATCTTCTTTCCTCCGAGCGCGCTCTCCACGTCCGCGAACATGGGCTCGACTTCCGAATCCTCCAGCTCTTCGGCGCCCATGGCGGGGCATCCGAACGCGACCGCGTCGTAAGCGGCGAGAGCATCCCTGTTGAAATTGCCGGCGGTAATCAGCTCCGCTTCTCCGCCCTTTCCGCGGACGCCTTCGGCGACCTCATTGGCCATCGCTTCCGTATTGCCGGTTCCGCTCCAGTAAACCACTGCAACCTTTGACATATTTCATTCCTCTCCTTCAGGTAAAATGGATTTATAGTTCCCCGGGTGAGATACTCACCGCAAGTTCCTCGATTGATTTGCCGCTCTTCGCCCGGCGGCAGTAGACCTCGGTACAGTGCCTGTATTTTTCAAAGAGGCGTCTCCGCTCCTCCACGTTGCCGTAGACCTTCCACATGCCGGAGTACTTGCAGCCTCCGCCTCTGTTCCGGATGAAGCCCTCCACGTCCTCCGCGGGATATCCGATGAAAAGACCGATCTCGTGCGGAAATACGCTGTTTTCCTCCAGATGGCGGATCAGCGTCCGGATGCATTCCTCCTCTTCCCCGCAGGCATAGCCGCATTTTCTCAGGATATCCGCCTTGTCCGGCTGCCTCAGGTCGCGCCGCAGCGCCGCCGGCCTGTAGAGGTAGAGGAGCACCTTGTGTTCCATATACTTCAGGACAAGGACCCGGATTCCCTTCTTGCCGAGACTTCTGTTCCATTTGGCGACGTCGCTTTGCACCTCTCCCCTCGTCCGGAACGAGCAGGTCACGAGATTTCCCGTCTTGATGCCCGCCAGCGTCGGAGAGCAGTGCTGAAGAATCACATAGTCCGACATTTCCGTTCTCCCCCGCTTCAGCCGGCGTTTTCCGCCAGGATCTGCTTCAGGGAAGCGAGCGAGCTCGTATGAGATCGGATGACGGTCGTCTTCCCGGCGATATCGCTGAGGGCGCACTGCACCATCTTGTGTGATACGGTGTGGGTAAAAAGAATCATAATATCGGGATTTCCGATGCGGTCCTTCATGCAGTTGTTGTACCTGCAGAAAACCTTGGCGTGACACCCGTGTGTTCTGCACAAGGTCTTGTACTCCCGTTCCATGCATTCATTTCCGCCGATAATTACAACGCTCATAGGTCCTCCGTCCGAATCGTTTTCCTGTCCGAGATACTGCCATTGTCTTCGTCTGTCGAGCCTTTCAGCATCGTCCTCCGGTCTGTGCGGCCGGAAGAACTCTCTGTGTTAAATTTATTTAACTTCGCTAATAATACATTAACTCGTCCCGAAAGTCAATACCTTTAATATCAAATAGATTTATCGAATGATGGTAAAGATTTTAATTTTGCGTCGTTTTCGGGACATAAAGGCTTCCGGGCCGATTCTGCCATCTGTTCAAATAGTCTTTTAAAGTCAATCAATGACTTGAACTTTGTGTTAAACTATGTTAATCTTAGTTTAATTTTAAGGAGGGTGAACTATGGAAATCGGAAAATCAGCTGAAGATTACCTTGAGGCCATGCTCATGGTGAAGGAGCAGTACGGCTACATCCGCTCCATCGATGTCGCCGACAGGCTTGGCGTCACAAAGCCCTCTGTCAGCTACGCGACCAAGCTTCTGAGAGAGAACGGCTATATCACGATGGATCATGCCAATATGATCGTCCTGACAGAATCCGGCATGGAGATCGCATCAAGAATTTATACACGCCACAAGGTACTCACCGGTTTCTTCGAGAGTCTCGGCGTCAGTCCCGAGAACGCCCGCGAAGACGCCTGCAAGGTGGAGCACGACCTGTGCGAGGAGACCTTCGACGCCCTCTGCCGGCATATCGAATCCATGAAAGCCTGACGGAAATCCGCGCACGCGAAAAACGCTAAAACG
>CACYDL010000198.1 GCA_902773195.1 uncultured Lachnospiraceae bacterium | reverse complement strand
GGCGCCATGTAAAGCTGAATAAAGCCGAAGCCCTGCTCGTAGACCAGGATGCCGATCGCCGCGAGCCAGGTGGACATCACGACGGAAAGAAGACGGATCCGGTCGACGTTGATGCCCGCCGCTCTCGCGAAGACGGGATTGGAGCCGACCGCGGTCATCGCCGTGCCGGTCTTGGTGTGCAGGAACGCCCACATCGCCGCCGCCAGAACCGCGAAGAATAGGATCGTGCCCACGGGGATCGTGAGATTGCCGATCTGAATCTTCAGGAAATTCGCGAGGACCTGATTGTAGTAGCCCTCGAGGGAAATCGTCGTACGGAGGCCCTTGCCCGCAAGTCCCCAGACCATGTTCGGGCTCTTGTAGGGAAGCACGAGCCACATCATGCACATGAAGGAGACCGAGGAGAAGCCGACGTAGGTCGCGATCATCATCTCTCCGCCCTTGATCTTGTTGAGCAGCCAGCCGTAGAGCGAGCCGAGCACGAGGGCGAAAGGCGTCGCGATGACGATGGCCATCACGAAGGAGAGGGCCCCGGTGAAGCCGAACTCGATCGAGAGGGTCGCCCCGAGAAGTCCGGAGATGATGCCGAGCGGGAGGCCGAAATTCAGGCCGCAGCCGGAGTGCACCATCGGGACCATGGCCAGAACGAGCACGCCGTTCCAGCTGAAGCGCGCGATGATGTTGGAAATCTGGGTCGGAAGATCCGCTCCGACAAACGGCGCGAGAATCAGCAGGAGAACCAGGAACAGGGTGATGATCAGCCTGGGAAGCCCGAAGTTCTCCAGCACTCTGCGGAATAAGCTCTTTTCGTTGGTTTTTTCGTTCATGCCGCCCTCCTTATATGACCTGGCTGAGCATCAGGGCGCCCAGCTCCTCGACCGACGCCGAGGCCGGCAGTATGCCCGCGATCTTTCCGCCGGAAACGATCGCGATGCGGTCGCAGCTCTGTCGGAGCTCCTCCAGCTCGGAGGACACCATGACAATGGTGACGCCGCTTTCACGGTTGAATTTTTTCAGCGCCTCGAGAACGAGGGCCTTCGCGCCGACGTCGATGCCGCGCGTAGGCTCGGAGACGAACAGCAGGCGCGGATTCAGGGCAAACGCCTTGGCCAGGCAGACCTTCTGCTGATTGCCGCCCGACAGCGCCTTCGCCTTCTGCTTGGAGCTCGTGCACTTGATGGCGAGCTCGTCGATGTACTTCTCGGTCACCTCGCGGATCGCCTTCTCATCTCTCCACTTGATCAGGCCGCCGAGATAATTTTTGAGGAAACGGTTCTGGATCTGCATCGCGGGGAAGGCGATGTTCCACTCGAGGGATTCGTCGAGGAGAAGACCCACGCCGCGGCGGTCCTCCGAGACGAAGGCAAAGGAGGAGTCCAGGCAGCGTCTGGGGCTGTTCAGCGGGATCTCCTGCCCGTCGAATTCCACCCGGCCTCCGGCCGGGTACAGTCCCATGACCCCGTTCGGTATGCCGAGCTTGCCCTGGCCGGCCAGGCCTCCGATCCCGAGGATCTCGCCCTCCTCCACGTCGAGGGAGACGTTGCGGACGGTCTCGCCGGGCATCGCGACCCAGAGCTTCTCGATTTTGAGGATCGTCTTTCCGGAGTGCTCCGCCGCGCGCGCCTCGGCCTCCCGGCCGCTCTTCTGCGCGACGTCGCGGCCGACCATCCACTTTGTGATCTCCGTCACGTTGGTGTCCGCGGCGTCCACGGACTGCACCACGTACCCGTCGCGCATGACCACGACGCGGTTGCAGACCGCAAGGATCTCCTGCAGACGGTGCGTGATGAAGATGACCGCTATGCCTCTCTCCGACATGCTGCGGATGGAGGCCAGCAGCGCTTCCGCTTCTTTTTCTGTAAGCACCGCCGTCGGCTCGTCCAGGATCAGCAGCTTCAGCTGGTCCTTCGACAGCTCTCTGGCGATCTCCGTAAACTGCTTGTGGCCCACGGGCATGTCGCTGATGACCATCTTCGGGTCGATCCTGACGCCCATCATCTCGATGGCGTTCGCCGCGCGCTCGCTCATCTCCGTGCGGTTCAGGGTGTTCATGCGGTCCGAGAAGATCTCGGAGATGACGTTTTTCCTGGTGGGCTCCCTGTTGAGCAGTATATTTTCCGTCGTTGTAAAGCCGGGGATCAGGGAGAATTCCTGATGCACCATGCCGATCCCCGCGTTGATGGCGTCGAAGGGAGATGAAAACGAGACCTTCTGTCCGTTGATCAGAACGTCTCCTCCGTATCCGCCCGTCTCCGCGATCATATTGGCGCCGAAGAGGATTCTCATGAGCGTCGATTTGCCGGCGCCGTTCTCGCCGACCAGTCCGATCACTTCGCCCTCTCTCACCGTGAGATTGATATCCGTCAGCACCTGATTTCCGAAGAAATCCTTGCTGATATTCCGCATCTCAAGGAGCGGTGTATTCGCTTCATTCATCTTACTGCCTTCCATAGGTAAAGGGGAGCAGCCTGTGCTACTCCCCCTCCATCTGCTAATCGTATTTATTTGGTGGTGAAGTATTTTTCCGGAACTTCGATCTCGGTGGAGCCCATGTAGTAGCCCGGGTCGCCCATGATGTAGGTATCCTGATAGACGAGGAACACGTTGTCAAGCTTGACGCCCGTGTCCGCGTTGGTGTAGTTGGAGCCGTTCCAGGCTGCCTTCGGCGAGAAGACCTGGTAAGCCTTGGCGATGTCGTCGATGTTGTTCAGCTCGGAGACGCCGTCGATGACGTTCATCGCGTGCTGGGCAAGGCCGGCGGAAACCGTGTAGCCATAGGAGTAAGCCCATGTTCCGAATCTGCCGGAGCCGCCCTTTTCATTGATGGCTTCCTCGACCTTGGCGAGGATCTTCTCGAAGTCGCCGGCTTCTTCCGTGAGGTCAAGGCCGAGCGCTCCCGGATAGCCCATCAGCGGGGACGGAAGGTCCGCCTCGATGAAGTATCCGCCGTACTCAAGAAGCTGCTTGAGAAGCGGCTCCGTGTGGGCGTCGTTCGTGCAGAAGTAAGCGGAGTTCGTGCCGTACTTCTCGACCCATTCCGGAACGTGCTCAAGGATGTAGGCCTGGGCGCCCGGTACGCCGACGTCGGTGGTCGGATCCGGAGCGGATTCCATGACGAATTTCATGCCGAACTCCTCGCAGGCGGCCTTCATGATGGCCACGCGGCGGCTCATGGTC
>CACYDL010000197.1 GCA_902773195.1 uncultured Lachnospiraceae bacterium | reverse complement strand
CGCCTGCCCGACGAGCCCTGGGATCAGGACATCATGGGCGATTACTCCGGCGCGGGCGTCATCTTCGGCGTCACCGGTGGCGTTATGGAAGCGGCCCTGAGAACCGTTTACTTCAAGCTCACCGGCAAGGAAAAGGAACAGATCACCTTCGAAGAGGTCCGCGGCCATGACGCCGGAATCCGCGAAGCGTCCATCGACATCAACGGAACCGTCATCAACGTGGCGATCGCCTCCGGCATGAAGAGCGCCAGCGTCCTTCTCGACGAGATCCGCGAGGGCAAGTCGAAGTACCAGTTCATCGAGATCATGGGATGCCCGGGCGGCTGCATCAACGGCGGCGGACAGCCCTACGTCCGGACCAACTTCCTTCCGAACGAGGACGACGACATCCTTGACACCTACAAGGAAAAGAGAGCGAAGGCTCTTTACAGCGAAGACGAGAGACAGACGCTGCGCCAGTCCCACAACAACCCGCAGATCATCGAGCTCTACGAGAAGTATCTCGGCGAGCCGAATTCTCACAAGGCCCATGAGCTCCTGCATACGACCTATGCGGCGAGGGAAGGGTTTGCTGACTGAGGCAAAATCCTGTCACTTTGATTCGGAAATGAAACAACAGACGGAACAGCGGGGGATTACCTCCGCTGTTCTTTTTGGCCGGGGACAGACCCGGCGGGAACGGCTCTCCCGCAGATGATGTTTTCAAAGCCCCTGCAGGGACCGGTTCCCGCGCGTGACATGGCGCGGACGGAGAGCATTTTCCTCGCGTGACGGGGCGCGGCGGAAGATAAAATGTGGCATCTTACCGGGAATATGTTACAATATACCGGTAGACGCCAAGTCCGACGCGTGAGACATTTTTCAGAAAGGACGGATGGAGATGGAAAGACCTCACAGCAGAAAAAAGACAGTGGTTGAAGGAACGGCAGAAGTGAAAAAAGGCGAGAAGCTAGAGGATTCTGTTCAGGCAGGGCAGGGCGACGCGCCTTTCGCCACGGCCGCGGAAAAGCAGGAGGATGAAAAATGAGTGACTACCGCAGGACATTGAATCATACCGGAAAGATATGGCGCAGGGTGCTTCCGGCGAAGTTTCTGCTCGCCCTGACGGCGGCGCTGCTGCTGGTCCTCGGCACCGCCGCGGCCGTATCCGCCGGAACGGATACCAATTACAGCGGCGTCAATCCGGACGTCAGCAAAAAGGCGCGGGCCAAGTATACGAAGCTCAAGGGGAAGGGACGGGACGACGTCACGATCATGATCTACATGATCGGAACGGACCTTGAGAGCCAGAACGGAATGGCGACCTCCGACCTCAACGAGATGCTCTATTCCGGTCTCAGCAACAACAGGGTCAACCTCCTCGTCCAGACCGGCGGCTGCAAGCGCTGGAGAAATTCGGTGATTTCAGCGGGCAAAACCCAGCGCTGGAGTCTGACAGGCAGCGGACTGGAGCTGCAGGATACGATGAAGGCCCAGACGATGACGTCGCCCTCGGTCCTCGCCGATTTCATCCGCTTCTGCGCCGACGAGGCTCCCGCGGACCGCTATATCCTGATCTTCTGGGATCACGGCGGCGGATCCGTCAGCGGCTACGGCTACGACGAGACCTATCCCAACGACTCGATGGACATCGGCGAGATCAGCCAGGCTCTCAAGGCGGGCGGCGTCAGCTTTGACTTCGTCGGCTTCGACGCGTGCCTGATGTCGACCCTCGAGACCGCGATCGCCGTGGAACCCTACGCGGACTACATGATCGCCAGCGAGGAATCCGAGCCCGGGACCGGCTGGTACTACACCAACTGGCTGAAGCTCCTTGACGACAATTCCTCGACCAATACCCTCAATCTCGCCCGCCAGATCATCGACGATTTTGTGGCCGCCTCGGCGAAAATCAGTCCGCGGAGCCAGACCACCCTCTCCATCGTCGATCTGGCCGAGCTGAAGGGCACCGTCCTGCGCGAGCTGGGCGATTTCGGCAGCGAGCTGCTGACACAGCTGGAGGGAAAGCAGTATCAGAACGTGGCCGTGGCGAGAAACGGCACCCGCGAGTTCGCCCAGAGCCAGAGACTTGACCAGGCCGACCTGGTGGATTTCTGCAACCGTCTCGGCACGAAGGAGGCGAAGGAGCTCTCCGCCGCCATCCAGAACGCGGTCAAGTACAACCGCGTGAACCAGATCACGAACGCCTACGGACTGAGCATCTATTTCCCGAATTCCAGCCTGAAATCCATCAACTCCATGCTCCGCCTCTATGAGGACATCGGCATGGACGAGAGCTGGAGCGACAGCGTCCGCGCCTACGCCACGCTGGAATCCTCCGGACAGGTGGCTTCCTCCGCGGGCTCGGCCTACGGCGGCTCGGGCAGCCTGCTCGACCTCCTGCTCGGAGGCGGCGGCAGCACCGCCCAGACCTACGCCGGATCGGGCGCGGGCTACGGCGGACTTGATCTTTCGAGCCTCTTCGGCGGAAATACCTACAGTTCGTACGGCGACATGGGCGTCGAGGACATCTATTCGCTCCTCGCCGGCGGTTCCTCCGGCTACGGCTCCGGAAACGCCTACGCCCAGAGCAGTTCGGGCTCCTACGACCAGCTTCTGTCCCAGCTTCTCGGCGGCTACACCACCACCGGCGGGACGAACTACGGCGGACTCGACATTTCCAGCCTTCTCGGAGGCTATACGGGAGGCGGGTTCGACAGCTACGGCGGCAGCTCTTACAGCTCCTACGGATCGGACAATTCCTCCATCGCGGGCAGCCTTCTCAGCCTGGCCGCCGACATGCTCCTCAGGACGCCTCCCATCAGCGCCGAGACCCTGGCCCTGACGGAGAAGGACGGACAGCAGGTCCTCGTTCTGGCGGAAGATACCTGGGAGAAGGTAGTGGCGGCGGATCTCAACGTCTTCTTGGACGACGGCGGGGGCTATCTCGACCTGGGCCTGGACAATGTCGCGGAGTACAACGACGACGGCGATCTGATCGACAGCTGGGACGGCACCTGGATCACGCTTCAGGGACAGCCCGCGGCCGTCTATCCCATCAGCGACGAGGACGACGATGAGGACGGCCTCTACGTCACCCGCAAGTTCATCCCCGCGCTGCTCAACGGAAAGCGCGTCAACCTGATCGTCGAGTTCAACGAAGAGACGGGAGAGGACAGCGTCCTCGGAGCGCAGAGCGTGACGGAAACCGGCGTGGTCGGCAAGGGCTACACCGAGATGAACGGCGGCGACGAGATCGTCCTGGTCTGCGATTACTACAATTATCAGGGTGAATTTACGGCCCAGTACACGTTGGGAGACCCCATCACGGTCCCCGAGGACTGCGTGCTGACCCTGGCCAACATGGAAATCACGGGCGGAGAGGGAAGCAGGTTCCTTTACACCTACCGCCTGACCGATATCTATCAGGCGCACAGCTGGCTCCCGATGACGGAGGCCTGAGAGGCAACGGGACGCGGTGAGCAGCCGGCGGCAGAGGCGGAATATGGCAGGCAGACAATCGAACATCAGAATACTTCTCGCCGGTCTGAAGGACGGCCTTCCGATCGGAGCCGGCTACTTCGCCGTCGCCTTTTCTCTGGGAATCGCCGCCAGAAGCGCCGGAATCACGGCCCTGCAGGGATTTGTCATGAGCGCGCTCAACAACGCCTCATCCGGCGAATACGCCGGCATCGCCGCGATCCGGAGCAGCGCTCCCTACTGGGAGCTGGCGGCCCTGATGGTGATCGCCAACGCGCGCTATCTGCTCATGAGCACGGCTCTGAGCCAACGGCTGTCTCCGGAGACCTCCATCGGGCACAGGATGCTGATCGGCTTCAACATCACCGACGAGCTCTTCGGGATCGGAGTGGCCAGGCCCTATCCGCTTGAGCCTCTTTATCTCTACGGGGCCTACCTGTTCACCATCCCCTGCTGGGCTTCCGGCACGGCGCTCGGAATCGAGGCGGGAAACCTCCTGCCTCCCGCCGTGACGGAGGCGCTCAGCGCGGCGATTTTCGGCATGTTTATCGCGGTGGTGGTCCCTCCGGGGAGAAAGAACCGGACCATCCTCGCCGTGGTGCTGATCAGCTTTTCGGTCAGCATCGTTTTCTCGATGATTCCGGGCATCTCCGGGCTGTCGGAGAGCATGAGAATCATCATCCTGACCCTGGCCATCTCGTCCGCGGCGGCGCTGCTGAAGCCGGTGCCGGCGGAGAACGGGAGCGGCGGAGCTGCGTAAAGGAGAGACGTCATGACGCATTCCGTGTGGATTTACATCCTGGTGATGGCGGCTGTCAGCTATCTGCTGAGAGCCCTGCCCATCACGCTGATCCGCGGACAGATCAGAAACCGTTTCATCCGTTCCCTGCTGTTCTATCTTCCCTATGTGACGCTCTCCGTCATGACGGTGCCCGCCATCTTCGGCGTGGCCGCCAACCCGCTGCGCGGGGCGGCCGCCCTGGCAGCCGCCTGTGCGGCCGCCTGGACGACGTCGAATCTTTTTCTCTCCGCGGCGGTGGCCTGCGCGACGGTATTTCTGACCGGCCTTCTCTGAAGAGAGGGCGGCTCCGGCGGGACTCCGTCCGGGAGGACGGCCTGCCCGCATGGCTTCCGTCTGAGAGGACGGCCTGCCCGCACAGCCTTCGTCTGAGTGGACGGCCTGTCCGCACGGCTTCCGTCTGAGAGGACGGCCTGTCCCCACGGCCTCCCGGGAGAAACGAACCCGGGAATATATCAATTCCGGAATATCGATTGATACCCGCCGCACTTCATCGCGGCCGAAGTCGGTTTTTTCGGTGAAACTGCCTGTGACTCGCGGCAGAAAACCGCAGACGGCCGTGATTTGTGCCCGCCGGTATAAAAGGATTTGAAGCATGTGGATTGACGGACATGAAAGAAATGTTTATAATACACACCAGTGCAGTTAATCACGTATTTTTATAGAAAGAGGTTATACATATGGCACAGATCGATTTAACGAAATACGGCATCAGCGAAACGCAGGAAATCGTCTACAAT
>CACYDL010000196.1 GCA_902773195.1 uncultured Lachnospiraceae bacterium | reverse complement strand
CGGATCCGTCCCCGGCGATGCGGTGCACGACGCCGTAGGGACTGTCGTCCATCCAGGCGCCGTCCTCGATATTTCGATACCCCGGCTCGACGTCCTTCCCGCATTTGAAAAAGAAGGTGCCGATGATCCTGCCGTCGTCGCTGAGACAGACGTAGCTGCAGCCGTCCCGGATATCGCCGCGGATCCGTTCCTCGGGGGGCCAGTTCGTGGGGCCCCACTGATGGGGATTGCCGTGCTCCGCCATAAACTGTCTCGCGAAGCGGTAGATCTCCATCATCCGGTCCAGGTCTTTTATGTCGGCATGTCTGATTTTCATGGCGGTTCCTCTCTCCCGCGGCCCGGCATGAGCCGGGCCGCTGTTTACTCCGCTTCCCCGGAAAGGCGCCTCAGCATCTCGTGGTGGCGGCGGACCTGTTCCACTTCGTCCACCAGTCCTTCCACGCCCATGTCCTGCTGATCACGCTGTCCTTCGAACTCGGAATCGATGTAGCCGTCGAAGCCGCCCTCCCGCAGGTATTTCATCGGCGTCTCGTAGTCGATGCACTTGTCCTCGTAATGTCCCGGCTGCCCCTCGATCTCCGTCATGTCGTAGAACTTTCCGTGGATACTGATGATATAGGGAATGATTTCCCTGATATCCTCGGGTTTGCAGCAGGGCTCGTGGAGAGCCAGACGGTCGATGCTGTTGATCGGGATTCCATGGCCGGGGAATTTTTCGTCCACCACGTCGATCAGCTCGTCGTGACCGTAGTTCGCCGCGTTCTCCAGAATGAAATCCACCGCGTCCTGATCGGCCGCGTGGCGCCGGATGTAATCGACGGCGACGCGGGAGGGGGCGAACTGGAAGATGCCGAAGTCGGGGACCAGGCCGATGTAGGGGCTCTGCGTCCTCTCCCGAAGCTCCAGAATCTCTTCGACGGCGTTGAAGTTGATGCCGGCGGCCATGCCCTTGGTGGCCTTTTCGCGGTGTCCGCCCGGCTTGATGGGCCACGGGGCGTGAATCTCCTTGCCGATGCGGACGTCGTATTTCTCCGCCGTGGGAAGGGCCATCTCCATCACGTCGATGGGCACCAGCACCAGCGTCCGGATATTTTTGAAGCCCATCTCCGCCGCCAGGCGGATGTCGTTCTTCAGATGCTCCGCGGCCTCCCGGTGGGTCATCACGTGATCCCGGAACTGGTGGACGTCGAGATAGACGTCCATGGTGACGGCGGTCATGTCGTAGCGGGCCATATAGCTGCGCCAGTCATAGAGGAATTCCCGGGAGGGGAAGGGATAATCGCGGATCAGCTGCTGATTGATGATCTCGATGCCGTCGGTTCCCAGGCCTTCCCGGACCTCCCGGATCTGGGCCTTCCAGTCCATTTTTCCGAAAAACTGGGACTGCTGATAGCTGTACAGGGATACGCCTCTTCTGATCGACATTACGCGGCACCTCCTTCTTCCAGCGTCATCTCAAACATACTGATGGTCTCTGTCTTTCCCGCTCCGCCGCCGCTGCCGGGAACCGGCGGATTTTTCACCCACTCCTCGTCCCAGGGCATATAGCCGTACTGGGCCAGGATGCTCTGCTGCAGTCCGATGGTGTGCTTTCCCGGCGCGAGTCCGCCTTCCTTCTTCACGTGCACGATTCCGGCGTCGTCGTAGTTCCAGTGCTCCCAGCAGCAGCTCTTCAGCTCCTCGAAGCTCCTGGGCGGCTTTCCGTTGATCTCGAAGCTCTGCGTCTCCCGGGGATAGTTCACGCCGTCGCAGTCGATGTAATAACCGTTGTGCAGCGACAGAAAGCAGCCGCGGTAATCCGCGATGCGGACGGCGAACTGAAATCCCGCGGCATGCCCGTTCTCGTCGAGATCGTTTTTCAGCGAGCCCGGGACAATCAAAAAGTTGTCAAACATTCTGTTCTCCTCCTCTTGTTTCTGTACAGGTTTCTACTATATCCATCTTAGCAGATTTCACGGTCTCCCGGTATTTACGCGGCTTCCAGGCTTTCGGCTCCCGATTTTAAATCTTAAAGCGGTAGCCGACGCCCCAGATCGTCTCGATGTACTGGGGCTTCGAGGAGTCAAACTCGATTTTCTCCCGGATCTTCTTGATGTGGACCGTCACGGTGGCGATGTCTCCCACCGATTCCATGTTCCAGATCTCCCGGAACAGCTCCTCCTTCTTGTAGACCCGGTCCGGATGCTCCGCCAGGAAGGCGAGCAGGTCGAATTCCTTCGCCGTGAACTGTCTCTCCTCCCCGTTGACCCACACCCTGCGGGCCGTCTTGTCGATCCGGAGGCCCCGGATCTCCAGCACGTCGTTCTTCCCGGCGCCGCCGCCCATGAGCCGGTCGTACCTCGCCAGATGGGCCTTGACCCTGGCCACCAGCTCGCTCGGCGAGAAGGGCTTCGTGATATAGTCGTCCGCCCCCAGGCCCAGGCCGCGGATCTTGTCGATGTCGTCCTTTCTCGCGGAAACCATGAGGACCGGAACGTCCTTCTGCTCCCGGATCTGCCGGCAGATCTCGAAGCCGTCCGTCCCCGGCAGCATCAGATCCAGGATGTACAGATCATAGCTGCCCTCAAGGGCGGCGGTCAGGCCCTTCGTCCCGTCCGTCTCGATATCGACCTCAAACCCGCTGAGCTCCAGGTAGTCCTTCTCAAGCTGGGCGATGGCTTCCTCGTCCTCTATAATCAGAATTCTGCTCATTTTTCCGTTCTCCTGTCCCCTGCCGCCCGGCCGTTTCCGCAGGAAGCGCGCCGGAAGGCTCTGTCACACGTAACCGAAGATGCCCCTGACCGACACCTCTCCCGCGGAGACGTACTCCACCGTGCCGTCCTCCCGCTCCGCCGCGAGGCGGCCGAGCCGGTCGATGCCTCTCGACACGGCGGTATAGGCGCCCGACGGATCCTCGATGCGGACCTCTCTGTCCCGGCTCACCAGAAGGGAGTCATAGGCGGCGGTCAGGCCCTCCATATCCCCGGTCTCCAGGTAGATCCCGTAATTTCTGTGAAACCTCGCCAGCACCGCTGCCGTCACCTCCGCCCGGGAGATGACGGGGGATTCCGGGGGCATCGCGGCGGGCTCCGAAGGAAGCGCCGCGGCGTTCCCGCTGCTGCTGTCCCGGCCGGGTCCGCCGTCTCCGCCGCTTCCCGAGGCGGGATTTCTCCGGCATTCCTCCAGCGCGAGACGAAGAGAGACCGCCCGGTCCCGGATCTCGGGAGCGAAGGCGGTGTTGTTTACATTGATGCCCGTCCCGATGACGATCCAGTCGATCCTGCCGTCCTCTGCCCCGGCCTCCGTGAGGATCCCGCAGATCTTCCTTCCGCGGATGACGATGTCATTGGGCCACTTGATGCCGACCTCCGGCCCGAGGGTCCCGGGAAAGAGCTCCCGCACCGCCTGGGCCACGGACAGCCCCATCACCAGCGTGAGGGCGGAGACGTGATCCGGCGCGAGGCCGGGCCTCAGCAGAAAGGAGAAATAGACCGCCTCTCCCTTCGGGCTGACCCATCTTCTGCCGCTCCGGCCCTTGCCGGCGGTCTGCTCCTCTCCCACGACGAGGAGTCCCTCCGGGGCTCCCTTCGCGGCCTCCCTCTTCACGCACTCGTTCGTCGAGTCGCACGTCCGGTAGTAGACCAGCCGGTAGAAGCCGTCGTCGCCGGACCTCTCCAGAAGTCCGGCCAGCTCCTCCGCCCACGGGGCCCCGCCGTCTCCGCAGGGCTTCATCCGAGGGTGGCCGCCATCACGGCCTTGATCGTGTGCATCCGGTTCTCCGCCTCATCGAAGACGACGGAGCGGGGAGACTCGAACACCTCGTCCGTGACCTCCATCGCGTCGAGCCCGAAGCGCTCGTGGATATCGCGGCCGATGCCGGTTCCGAGATCGTGGAACGCCGGCAGGCAGTGCATGAAGATCGCCTGAGGCCCCGCGTTTTCCATCACGGCGGCGTTCACCTGATAGGGCAGCAGGGCGCGGATGCGCTCCTCCCAGACCTCGGCGGGCTCTCCCATCGAGACCCACACGTCCGTGTAGATGACGTCGGCGCCCGCGGTCCCCGCCTTGACGTCCTCCGTCAGGGTAATGGTGCCGCCGCTCTCCTTCGCGTATTCCCGGCATTCCTCCACGAGGGCGGCGTCCGGGAAATAGGCCGCGGCGGTGCAGGCGGTGAAATGCAGTCCCAGCTTGGAGCACGCCACCATCAGGGAGTTGCCCATGTTGTAGCGCGCGTCACCCATGTAGGTCAGCTTCTTTCCCTTGAGGCCTCCGAGATGCTCGCGGATCGTCAGCATGTCGGCCAGCATCTGGGTCGGATGGAACTCGTTGGTGAGGCCGTTCCAGACCGGCACGCCCGCGTATTTCGCCAGCTCCTCGACGATCGACTGATCGAAGCCGCGGTACTCGATGCCGTCATACATTCTTCCGAGCACGCGGGCGGTGTCCGCGATGCTCTCCTTCTTTCCGATCTGGGATCCGGAAGGATCCAGATAGGTCACCTGCATGCCGCAGTCATGGGCGGCCACCTCAAAGGCGCAGCGTGTTCTCGTGCTCGTCTTCTCGAAGATCAGCGCGATATTTCTGCGGGGGATATCGTAGTCATAGATCCCCTTTTTCTTCTTCTCCTTGAGCTCCGCGGCGAGATCCAGAAGATAGGTGATCTCCTCCGGCGTAAAGTCCCTGAGCGTCAGAAATGAACGTCCCTTCAAGCTTTTCATCGCAAATCTCCTTCCTGTATGCTCTGCGGCTCCGGGATGTCCGGACCCGCTGTCTCCCCGTACGTCCGGCGCTGCCGCCGGGCCTCGTACATCAGTATGCCCGCCGCCATCGCCGCGTTGAGCGACTCCACGCGGCCCATCATCGGAATGCGGATCCGGCCGCTGCAGGCGGCCGCCGTCTCCTCCGTGACGCCGCGGCTCTCATTTCCGATCACAAAGGCGGTTCCCTTGCGGTAGCCGCAGTCCGTGTACACCCGGGAGCCCTTGAGATGGGCCGCGTAGGAGGCGATCTCCCTCGCCGCCAGGGCCCTCAGCAGCTCCCTGCCGTCCGGCACGTAAAAGTGCGGAACCCGGTAGATCGACCCCATGGTGGCGCGGGTCGTCTTCGGGCTGTAGAGGTCCACCGACCCCTCCGTCAGAAAAACCGCGTCGACCCCGGCCGCCTCCGCGGTCCGGAGAATCGTCCCCGCGTTGCCGGGGTCCTGGAGATTCTCCAGCACCACCACCAGGGGGCACACGCCGCCGAGGGCGTCCTCCGGCGAAAAGGCCGTCTGCCGCACCACCGCCATGATCCCCTGGGGACTCCTGGTGTCCGACAGGGAGGCAAACCGGCCGTCGTCCACCGCCTGGGGCTCCGGCGCGCCGGCGCCCGGGTCGAACCAGCTCTCCACGTCCGGGTGCTCCGCCGCGAAGCTCCGGGAGACCAGCACCTGCACGACGTCCGCCGGAGGCGCCTCCCGGACCAGCTTCTCCCCTTCCGCCACAAAAAGGCCCTGCGTATCGCGGGCCTTTTTATTCTTCATAAGAAACTTGATATCTTTTAAGGATAGCATTGCCAAGCTCCGCCCTCTGCGCTTCCGCGCGCAAGGACCCCGGAAATCAGGTCACAGCGACTCGTCCATGAGCGCCTTCGCGATCGAGCCCTTGCGGTAGCCGCCCGACATCGCCGTCGCGATCTCGTACTGGTAATCGTCGATGCCCTTGACCATCGCCAGGGCCTCGTCGATGTCGAAATCCTGGAACTGTCCGTTCCGGTAGCCGACGACGCGCTCGCTCTTGCCCTCGATCAGGAGGTCCACCGCCATGCAGCCCATGATGGACGCGTAGACGCGGTCCTTCGCCGTGGGGCTTCCGCCGCGCTGCATGTGGCCCAGGATGGTCGCCCTGGTCTCGATGCCGGTGGCGGCCTCGATCCGTCTCGCCATCGAGGCGGAGTGGCCGACGCCCTCGGCGTTGATGATGATGTGGTGCTTCTTTCCCCTGTGGCGGCTGTCTATGATGTTGTCAATGATCTTCTGCTCGTCGTAGTCGTATTTCTCGGGGAGCAGGATGTCCTCCGCCCCGTTGGCGATTCCGCACCACAGCGCGAGGTAGCCCGCGTTTCTTCCCATGACCTCGATGATCGAGCATCTCTCGTGGGAGGTCGAGGTGTCGCGCACCTTGTCGATGGCCTCCATGGCGGTATTGACCGAGGTGTCGAACCCGATGGTGTACTCCGTGCAGGAGATATCCAGATCGATGGTCCCCGGGATCCCCACGACGTTGATGCCCTGGTGGGCGAGGCACTGGGCGCCCCGGTAGGAGCCGTCGCCGCCGATCACGACGAGGCCGTCGATCCCGTGCTTCCGGCAGGTCTCCGCGGCGTGCTTCTGGCCCTCGGGGGTGCGCATCTCGGCGCAGCGCGCCGTGTAGAGAATGGTGCCGCCCTTCTGGATGGTATCCGAGACGTCCTGGGCGGACATCTCCCGGAGGTCGTCGTCCATCAGGCCGTCATATCCTCTGTAGATACCGAAAACTCTGAGTCCTCTGCCGAGTCCGCGTCTGACAACGGCCCGGATCGCGGCGTTCATGCCCGGCGCGTCGCCGCCGCTCGTCAGAACCCCGATGGTCTTGATTTCTTTTTTCGATTCAGCCATAGCTTTCCCTCCCGGAAACAGGCGGCCGCTGCGGGAATCCGCCCCGCGCCTTGTCCCGGGACGTCCCCCGGGCCGCGGCTGCTCCGCCGTTGCTGCGCAGACAGTTTACCAGTTCATTTTAAAGCATGCCCATCATTTTTTCAATGAATTGTCGTTCTTTTTCGGAGCGCGCCCTCCCGTCAGACGGAAGCGCCCGCTCCCTTCCTGACACGGACCGTCACGTTCTCCTCCCCGAAGATGCGCCGGAAGGCGGCCACGGTCTGGTCCGAGATCAGAATCCGGCCTTTGTCGCTCAGACGGCGGTACCGCCTGGTGTCCCGAAGGAACACGCACACCTCGTCGATGCCCTCCGACTCCGCCATCAGATCCTCCATCTCCCCCTGGCGCCTGAGGAAATCGTCCACGGTGGGGAAGGCGATCCACAGCTCCCTGGGCACGTCCTCGAAGCGGCTGATTTTCTCGCAGATCAGCTTGCTCGCCCGGTCGTCCTCGCCGGAGACCCGTCCCTCGACGAACACCTTGGCGTCCTCGGTCAGAAGCTCCCTGTACTGCTCGTACACATTCGGGAAAACCAGCACCTCCACGGTTCCCACGACGTCCTCCAGGGTAATGAAGGCCATCGTCTTGTTGTTCTTCGTGTACTTGATGGTCTTCTGGGAGATCATTCCCCCGATGGTCTGCCGCGAGTCGGCCCGGATCTTCGCCTCCCCGGTCTCCTCGTCCAGGGCGAAGTCCGAGGACACGGCGGTAACCCGGCTCTTCCAGAGGCTCTCGTACTCCTCCAGCGGGTGTCCCGAGAGATAGATCCCCAGGACCTCCTTCTCAAAGGAGAGCCTGACCTCCTTCGTAAACTCCCCGACGTCGGGAAACGGGGCGTCGAACTCCTTCTTCTCCTCCGGATTCATGAAGTCGAAGAGGGACATCTGGCCGGTAATCATCTCCTTGCTGTCGTAGGCCGCCCGGTCGAGAATGACGGGATAGACCTGCATCAGCTGCTTCCGCGTTCCTCCGAAGCAGTCGCAGGCGCCGGCCTTGATCAGGTTCTCGATCGCCCTGCGGTTCATGTCCTTCCCGTAGGTGCGGGTGATGAAATCCCGGAAGGACTGATAGGGCCCCCCCGCGTTCCGCTCCTCGACGAGCCGGTCGATCACGCCCCGGCCGACGGACTTGATCGCGTACATGCCGCAGCGGATGGAGCCGCCAGAGGCGGTGAACCGTCCCTGTCCGTCGTTGACGGAGGGCGGAAGAATGCGGATGCCCGTCGCGCGGCAGTGCAGCAGGTACTCGGCGCACTTGACGGGGCTGTCGATCACGGAGGTCATGAGGGCCGCCATGTATTCGACGGGGTAATAGTATTTCAGGTACGCGGTCTGCATCGAGACCACCGCGTAGGCGGCGGCGTGGGACTTGTTGAAGGCGTATTTGGCGAAATCCGTCATCTCGTCGTAGATCCGGCTCGCCACATTTTCCGGGATGCCGGCCGCGATGCAGCCGGGAACCCCCTGCTCCTCATTTCCGTAGATGAAGTTCCGCCTCTCCTCCTCCATCACGCCGGCCTTCTTCTTGGACATCGCGCGGCGCACGAGGTCGCTCCTGCCCATGCTGTAGCCGCCGAGATCCCGGACGATCTGCATGACCTGCTCCTGGTAGACGATGCAGCCGTAGGTCGGCCTGAGGATCGGCTCCACCAGCGGCGTGTCGTAGGTCACGGATTCCGGGTGCTCCTTGCCCCGGATGTATTTCGGGATGAAGTCCATGGGGCCCGGGCGGTAGAGGGCGATTCCTGCGATGATGTCCTCCAGGGTGTGGGGCTTCAGCTCCTTCATGAAGCTCTTCATGCCGCTGCTCTCGAGCTGGAACACGCCCTCGCAGCGGCCGTGTCCGATCATTTCCATGACCTTCGGGTCGTCGTAATCGATCTTCTCCATGTCGAGAAGGCCGCGTCCCCCGTCGGGCCGGACCGCCTCCGCCGGATCGCCGTACGCTTCCCTCAGCCCGTCGTTGACGAGACGCACCGCGTTCTGGATCACGGTCAGCGTGCGGAGCCCCAGAAAATCCATCTTGAGAAGACCCAGCTCCTCCAGCGTCGTCATCGTGTACTGCGTCGTGATCGAGCCGTCCTGGGCGCGCGAAAGCGGCACATAGTCCACCACCGGCCGTCCGCAGATCACCACGCCGGCGGCGTGCATGGAGGTGTTTCTGGGAAGCCCCTCCAGGCGCTTCGACATGTCGATCAGGTAGTGAACCTTCTCGTCCCCCTCGTACTCCCGGCGGAGATCCGGGTTCATCTCCAGCGCCCGGTTCAGCGTCATGTTGAGCTCCTGGGGGATCATCTTCGCGATGCGGTCGGTTTCCGAATAGGGGAAATCCAGCGCCCGGCCCACGTCCCGGATCACGCCCCTCGCGGCCATCGTGCCGAAGGTCACGATCTGGACGACCCGCTCGCGGCCGTATTTGCTGACCACGTAGTCGATCACCTCCTGGCGCCTCTCGAAGCAGAAGTCGACGTCGATATCCGGCATCGACACGCGCTCCGGATTCAGGAAGCGCTCGAAGAGAAGGGAGTAGCGGACGGGATCCAGCTCGGTGATCCCCAGGGCGTAGGAGACGATCGAGCCCGCCGCGGAGCCTCTGCCCGGCCCCACGATGATATCGTGGTCCTTCGCGAAGCGCACGTAATCCCAGACGATCAGGAAGTAGTCGACGAAGCCCATGTCCCGGATCGTCGCCAGCTCGTACATGAGCCGCTCCTTAAGCTCCGGCCGGCGCTCCTCGTAGTCCGCCCCGTAGTTTCTCTCCATTCCCTGACGGCAGAGGAGATTGAGGTAGTCCCAGGAGGACATGTCCCCGGGGACGTCGTAGGCGGGAATCTTCCGCTCGCCGAAGGTGATGGTCACATGGCAGCGCTCCGCGATGCGGGCGGTGTTCTCCATCGCCTCGGGGACGTACCCGAAGAGGGCCGCCATCTCCTGCTCCGATTTGACGAAGTACTGGCCGCCCTCGTAGCGCATCCGGTCCTCGTCCGAGACTTTCTTCTGGGTCTGGATGCACAGCAGAATGTCGTGGGATTCCGCGTCCTCCTTCAGCGTGTAGTGGACGTCGTTGGTGCACACCAGGGGGATCCCGGTCTCCTCGTGGAGGCGGATCAGCATCTGGTTGACGTGCTTCTGCTCCGGGATACCGTGGTCCTGGAGCTCGAGGAAATAATTGCCCTCCCCGAAGATGTCCAGGTACTCCAGCGCCGCCTTCTTCGCCCCGGCGAAGTCGTTGTCCCCGATGCGGCGCGGCACCTCGCCCGCCAGGCACGCCGACAGGGCGATAAGGCCCTCGTGATATTCCCGGAGAAGCTCCTTGTCGATCCGGGGCTTGTAGTAGAAGCCCTCCGTGAAGCCGGCGGAGACGATCCTCATCAGATTTCCGTAGCCGGCGTCGTTCTCCGCGAGAAGCACAAGATGATAATAGCGGTCGTCAGAAACGCCCGCCTCCTTGTCAAACCGGCTTCCCGGAGAAACATAGACCTCGCAGCCGAGGATCGGACGGATCCCCTGCGCGAGGGCTTCTTTGTAAAAATCTATGCATCCGTACATCACGCCGTGATCGGTGATTGCCGCGGCCGTCTGGCCGAGCTCCTTCACCCGGGACACATATTCCTTTATTTTATTGGATCCGTCCAGCAGGGAGTACTCCGTGTGGACGTGCAGATGAACAAATGACATACTTCCCTTTCCGCGGCCTGCCCTTCACGGCCGGAATCCCGCCCGGCGCGGCGCGCGGGCTCCGGTTCTGCGAAAGGGGCTCCTTCCCGGTCAAATCCTCCGTCAGTCCATATGCCTGGTCGACGCAAACTGGTAGACCATGCCGATCACCGCAAACAGGACAAATACGGCGAGAACGACCAGAAGCTCCAGCGACCTGCTCCATCTGATGTGGACAAGATAGGTAAAGATCGTGCTCGAGATGGTCTGCGCTCCCATGATCGCGGAGAGCACGATCACGACGGGCTTCATGTAGATCACCGCGAGGATCGCGGCCACCAGGCCGGCGGCCAGCGCGATGATACTCATGATCAGCTGCTCCAGCGTCGTGCGGCTCTGCAGCAGGGGATAGACGATTCCGGCGACCCCCAGCAGGACGACGATGAAAACGCCCACCCTGAAGAGGAAGAATCCGAGCAGCGCGAGAAGAACCGCCAGGCCGATCACCACGATGAGGCTCACCGGCGACTGAAGGGCGAACTGTCTGACGATCGCGCTGCCGGCGATGATTCCGATCAGCGCGCCGTAGATCGCGGCGCAGACCCGGATCGCCTTGTAGCCGAAGAAGCAGTAGACAATCCCGAACACCAGTGAAATGATCACCGCGATCATCAGGCTCTTGTCCGTGTTTAAGGCTTCGATATTCAGATACTGACTCAGCTGTCTCAGACTTTCTTCCATAACTATCTCCTCCCTGTCTTTCTCCCGCCCCGTTCTTCAGGGACGGTACCGCAGCCGTCTCATGGTCATGATGCTTCCGCCGCTCCGCCGTGTCCGGGTCCGCCCGGACCGGAGCGGATCGTGAGCGTCCGGCCCTGTCCGGACCGGTTCCCGTCGTGAAATCACTTTTCCGTCAGCCGGATCTTTCCGCCGGACAGCTCCACCAGGCGCTCCCTGTAGAGATGTCCCACCGCGCGCTTGAACGCCGCCTTCGAGAGACCGAAGACCTCGCGGATCACCTCGGGGTCGGCCTTGTCGTCGAAGGGGAGCTCTCCCGCGTAGTCCGCGCGGATCTTCTGAAGAATGCGCTCCGAGTCCTCTCCGATCTCGAGATACGCCTTGTCGCGGACCGACAGATCCAGCTTCCCGTCCTCCTTGACGCCGGTCACCCGGAACGTCAGGGTCTCTCCGACGCGGAAGCCTCTCTGGGCGTCCTTCTTCGGGACCATGCCCGAGTACTGATCGTCCACCGCGACGAAGGTGCCGAAATTCTCCGCGTTCTGGTACACCGTTCCCGAGACGCTGTCGCCCGTCTGATAGGGCGAGGCGAGCTTCAGGTAGGGGTACAGCTTCATCGTGGCGGCGAGGCGCCCGCTCTTGTCGACGTAGAGGGCCGCCAGAATCTCGTCGCCCTCACGGATCTCGCCGGTGGTCTCCCGGAAGGGAAGCAGAAGGTCCTTCTCCAGGCCCCAGGCCAGGAACGCCCCGATCTTCGTCTTCTGAAGCACCCTGAGACGCCGGACCTCGCCGAGCGTGAGGGCCGGCTGCGCCGTCGTCGCGATCAGCCGGTCGGACGAGTCGCGGTAGACGAACACCCTGACGGCGGTGCCGACGGCGGCGTCCTCCGGAAGCTGCTTCCTCGGAAGAAGCACCTCCCCGGGAAAGCTCCCGGCGCCGGGCGCTTCCCCGCCGGCGGGGGCGGTCTCCTCCCGCTCCCTCAGATAGGCGCCCTGTTCCCTGATCCTTGCAATTTCAAGCTCCTGATATTCACCAATCCTGATCATTGTATCATAGTCTCCGTATTTTCGCACCCGATTTCCGTCCCGCGGGAATCACAGGAACATCACGACGGCGCAGGCCGCCCCGTCCTGTGAGCAGAGGGCCGCGTAGACGGCGTCGTCCGTCCTGTACACCCTGGGACAGATCGTTTCCCCGAGTCTGCACTGTCTGAGATACTCCACCCGCAGCTCCTTCCACCGGAAATCCTCCGGGAGGCAGGCGCAGGCCATCTCGATGTATCTCAGATTGTTCACGTGATAGTTGGTGTCGATGAAGGTCTCCGTGACGCGCACCGGCTCCAGAAGAACCGGCTCCGTCTCCGGCAGCCGGATCCGCCTCGGGGAGCACTCCATGTCCAGCGGGGGATCCAGCGGGATATTCGCCTTTTCCTCCTCGGGGACCCGGATCGGGATCTGCCGCTCCATGTCGTAGAAGACCCAGCGGGAATTCGCGACCGCGCAGAGCACGGGCTCCTCTCCCCCCTCCCGGGCGGCGCCCGGGCCGGTTCCGGCCCTCTCCCCGCCGCAGGGCGAGGCAAAGACCTCAAAGTTCCGGTCTCCCTCAAACCCGTGGAACCGGTAGGGAATGGTTCTCGCGGTGACGAGGCTGCCGAATTCGGGAAGCTCAAAGAGCTTCACCTGCCAGGAGACGATGATCCATCCCCGTTTCTCCCGCTGCCATATCTCCGGGCCCCTGCCGACCGAATCCAGCTGGAACACACAGCAGTCCTGCAGCCTCGTGATGAGCGCGGTGATCGTCATCTTTCTGTCGGATCCGATCTCCGAGTATCTGACTCTTGATGAAAATTCGTACATGTCTCTTCCCTTCGTCCGGTCCGCCGCTCACCGGCGGACGTCTTCTTCTGTCACCGTTTTCCCGTCATCGTGAAAGGAAGGCCCGGGCGGGAACGCCGGCGCGTCATACGCCGTAAAAAACGATCCCCAGGGCGGCCGAGATCAGAATCAGCAGGATCGGCGACACCTTCTTTTTGAGGATCAGCCTCCCGCCGAACAGCACCGCCGCGACCAGGCAGGCGATGGCCAGGGCCCTGGCCTCCAGCGGCACCCCGAAGACGGACAGCCGCGGAAGGCTGCCGGCCTCCGCCGCGGCGCCGGCCTCCTGCTGCACGGCGACGCTCTCCGCGATCATCGTGATTCCCGTCGCGAGAATCACACCCATGATGCAGGATTTGAAGCCGTCCAGCACCGCCTGGACGTACCGGCTCTTCAGAAGGAAGCGGAACGCGGCCAGCACGAGGAGTATGATCACAAAGGCCGGCAGCGCCACCGCGAAGGTGGCGATGATGGCGCCCGGAATCCCCGCCTTCCGGCTTCCGATGTAGGTCGCCAGGTTGATCATGAGCGGTCCGGGCGTGCTCTCGCTCACCGCGATCATATAGGAAAGCATCTCGTCGGTGAGCCAGCCCCGGGACGAGACCACGTCCCGGATGATCGGGATCGCGGAATAGGCGCCGCCGAAGGAGAAAAGACCGACCTTCAGAAATCCGATAAACAGGTCCAGAAGCATCACGGCCGGCCTCCTTCCTCCGCGCGTCCTCCCGCGCAGTAGGCCGCGAGGCTCACCGCGCCCGCGATCAGCATCATGCTGATGGAGGAGAAGTTCCAGGAGAACACGTTAATCAACAGCATCGCCGCGATGGAAACCACCAGGATCACCCGGCACAGCTTCCCCATGGGCATCTTTTTGATCAGGTTCAGGGCGGCGTTCACGATGAGGAAGCCCACGCCGACCTTGATGCCCCGGAAGGCGCTGGCGATAACCCGGATCTCGAGAAAGTTGTCGAGGAACATCGAGATCACGTAGATGATCACGAACGACGGGACGATGACGCCCACCGTCGCGGCGCACGCGCCGGCCATTCCTCCCTGCCGGTACCCGATATAGGTCGCGCTGTTGATGGCGACGGGACCGGGCGTGGATTCGGCGACCACGATGAGATTGAGGAATTCGTCGTGGGTGATCCATTTCTTCTTCTCCACGCAGATGTCCTCGATGATGGAGAGCATGGCGTAGCCCCCGCCGAAGGTGAACAGGCCGATCCTGAGAAACGTCAGAAACAGATCGGCACAGGTACGTATTCTGCTGTTTTTCATTCCGTCTCCTCTGTGCTGAAGAATATGTCTTTGGGGCCGCGCGCTTTCGCCGCGCCCCGCATAAGATCCGCCGCCGCGCCTTCGCGCAGGGTCCGCCGCCGCGCGTTTTCGCCGCGCCCCGCATAAGGTCCGCCGCCCCGCGTCTGTTTACCGCACCTCGCTGGCCCTGGTGTAGAAGCGGCAGTAGATCCCCTTCTTCGCCATCAGCTCCTCGTGGGTCCCTTCCTCCTCGATGCCGTCGTCGGTCAGCACCAGGATGCGGTCGGACCGGACGATGCTGCTGAGCCGGTGGGCGATGGTGATAGTCGTCCGCCCGGCGGACAGGCCGGCCAGGGACTGCGCCACCTCGTACTCGCTCTCGTTGTCCAGGGCGGAGGTCGCCTCGTCGAGAATGATGATGGGCGGATTTTTCAGGAAGATTCTGGCGATGGACAGCCTCTGCTTCTGTCCTCCCGAGAGCTTCACGCCCCGCTCCCCGATGTAGGTGTCGTACCCGTCGGGCAGCTGCCGTATGAATTCGTCCGCTCCCGCCCGGCGGGCGGCCTCCTCGACCTCCTGCCGGGACGCCTCAGGCTTCCCGTAGACGATGTTGTCATAGACCGTCCCCGAGAAGAGATAGACGTCCTGCTGGACCATGCCGATGCTGCCCCGCAGGCTCTTCAGCGTAAAATGCCTCACGTCCGTGCCGTCCAGCAGGATCTCCCCCGAGGTCACGTCGTAGAATCTCGGTATCAGGTTGCAAAGCGTCGTCTTTCCGCCGCCCGACGGCCCGACGATCGCCACCTTCTCGCCCGGAAGGATGGAGAGGTTCAGGTTCCGCAGAACGACGTTTTCGCCGTCGTCCGGATAAGAGAACGTCACGTCGCGGAACTCGATCCTGCCCTCCGGGTTCTCCAGGGGCACCGCCCCCTCCTCGTCGAAGATCTCGATGTCGGCGTCCATGATCTGCAGAAACCGCTCGATTCCCGTCATGCCGCGCTGGAACTGCTCGGCAAACTCGATAATTCTCCGTATCGTCGCGATCAGCGTCGTCACGTAGAGGACGTAGGCGACCAGGTCCCCGGGACGGATCATTCCCTTCAGGAGGAACAGACCGCCGCCCCCCAGCACGACCAGGTACATGATGCCCTCGAACACCCTGACCGTGATCTGAAAGGCCGCCATGTACCGGTAGGTGTCGCGCTTCATCTGAAAGAAGGTGACGTTTTCCTTATTGAATTTCTCCTCCTCGAGCTCCTCGTTGGTGAAGGCCTTGACCACCTTCTGCCCCAGCAGGCTGTCCTCGATCCGGGCGTTGAGCTCCCCCGTGTGGTAGCGCTGTCTCGCGAAGGCCTCTTTCATCCTGAGGTTCTGCTTCATCGAGACCGCGAGCATGACCGGCAGGACAAGGAACACCAGCAGGGTGAGGGGCGCGTGGATCCGGACCAGTATCACGAAGGACACCGCGGTCTTCACGGCCGCGATGAAGAATTCCTCCGGGCAGTGATGGGCAAATTCCGTGACGTCGAAGAGGTCGTTGGTGATGCGCCCCATGATCTGCCCGATCTTGGTGCTGCTGTAGAAGGAGTTCGACAGCCGCTGCAGATGGGCGTAGGCGTCGCGCCGCATGTCCGTCTCGATGTAGGTTCCCATGACGTGGCCCTGGTAGGCCATGTAGTAGGCCGCGAGGGTATCCACGATCCGGAGGGCCAGGTACAGGAGAACCAGCCTCAGCACGACCCCGGCGGTCAGCGCCGCCAGGTTGTTCATCCCGGTGTTGGTCAGATACCGGATGATCATCGGAAGGACCAGCTCGGCCGCGCAGGTGAGTCCCGCGCAGAGGAGGTCCTTTGCGACAGTGCCCAGATGCGGGCGGTAATACGGCAGAAAGCGCCCCAGGAGTTCCTTCGTCCCGTAGGAGCGGCCGCCGCTGTTCTGTTTTTCACTCATCTGACTGCTCGTCCTCCGTGAAGCGCGGCGGACGTCTCAGCCCGCCACGTATCTGTCCAGCCCGTTCGCGAGCCCGGTCACGATCTTGTCCTGGTAGGCGGGCCTCGCGAGGTTGAGATCCTCGGCGTAATTGCTCATGTAGCCCATCTCGACGATGGCGCAGGGCATTTTGGCCCAGTTGATGCCGGTCATCTCGTTGGTGTAGAGCGTCTCCAGCCACGGCTGTCCCGTCGATTTCGCCTGGTACTGGGCCAGGAGCCTCGCGAGACGCTGTCCCCCGGAGACCACCCTGCCGCTCAGATAGCGGTTGCCGCCCGCCGCCGCCATGCCTCTGACGCCGTGCAGATACGAACCGTAATCCTGTCCGTCGCAGTGCAGGCGGATCATGACGTCGGCCTTGCTGCTGTTGGCGATCTTCGCGCGGTCGGCGTTGCTGAGGGAGACCTCGTTCCTGGTCCTCGTCATGACGACGTTGTACCCTCTCTTTTTGAGCTCGTCCCGGAGCTTGAGTCCGATCCGGCGGACGACCTCGTACTCGTTGAGCCGCGACCAGGGGCCGTAGGTTCCGCTGGAGACCTTGATCTTGTAGGTGCCGGAGCCCGGTCCGATGGGCTCCTTCGTATACATCGCGTGCAGCTGGTGCCCCGGGTCGATGCATACCGTCGTCGAGAAGATCTTTATTCCCTTCTTCGCCCTCGCGCTCCCGTCGCCCCATCTTCCGTAGAGCTGGTAGTAGAGGAAATACTTCCTGTAGCCGTTTCCGAGCACCTTGCGGAGGTTTTTGTGGGAATTGAAATATTCCTTCACGTCAAAATCGCCCCGCGCCCGGTGGCCGTAGTACATCCCGTATTTCACGAAATAGGCGAGAACCTTCTCGGGGTCCGTCCCCACCTTCCGCACGACGGCCGGATTGTTTTTGATATAGAATTTGTAGCTGTAGACACGGTCGTACTCGACCCCCTTGTAGCAGGTCGGATAGAGCCCGGCGTGCGCGGGCGCCGCGGCGAGCCCCGTCATCAGCAGGAGGCAGGCGCCGATCAGAAACCGTGTGATCTGTTTTTTCATCTCAAAAACCCTTGCGGCATGCTTCGTCGACTTTTCCGGCGCCGGCAATCGGACGGCGTCTGCCGGCAGGAATATTATAATTCATAAGCACCTCACCCACCAGAGATTTTTCACATTTCCGGCGCCCCGGCGATTCGGGTCTGTCATTCTTCACGAAAACATATTATAATATGGGGAAGCGGGGCCCGGGCGGACAGATCCTCCGGACGTTCCCCGCCTCATTCCGAACCTGAACTATTTTCTATTTCAAGGAGGACACAGGGTTATTATGACCAGAAAACGCATTATCGCAGCAGCCGTCGCCGCCGTCATGGCCATTTCCGCGATGAGCGTCTCCGCCTTTGCGGAGGAGACGTCGGGAGATACCTGCCGAAGCTATCTCACCGGAGAACTCGTTCCCACGTCCGTGGGCCGCAGTCGTCCGTTTGCGCTCATGATTGAAAATGACAAAAACGCCCTGGAGTGGCAGCGGGGCACCAGCAGCGCGTCCATCATCTACGAAGCCATGGTGGAAGGCGGCATCACCCGTATGGAAGCCTTCTTCGAGGATTTCCATGACGTGCCCATGATCATGCCGATCCGCTCCTGCCGCCCGCAGTTCGTCTATTATTCCCGCGAATTCAACGCCTACTACGGACACTACGGACAGGTCATCTACGCCGTTCCGATCCTGCAGATGCCGGACAGCTACGACATCGCCGGCATTCCCACGGGTGAAGGCGGACAGAACTACCGCCTCAACGACGGCAGCACCGCCTACCGGCGCGATCACGAAGGCGTCACCGGCATCTACACCAACTACGACATGCTCAGCTCCTTCGTCAAGAACGCGGAATGGCCCACCGAATATCCGGCGGATTACACCGGCCACTACCAGTTCGCGGAGCCGGGCTCGGCGGTCCGTCTGGAGAACGGCGAGTCAGCCAAGGTCGTCATCCCGGGCTTCGTCAACAACCACGCCAGATTTGACTACAACGAGGAGGAAGAGGTCTACTACCGCTCCGAGTTTGACTCTCCCCAGCTTGACCACGGCAACGGAAAGCAGCTCTCCTTCAAGAACATCATCATCCAGATCGGCCCGTCCCACATGCTGGACGACTCCTACCTGTTCACGGATCCCGCGATCCAGGGCGAGACCGGCGAGGGCTGGTACATCACCAACGGCCGTGCGGAGCGCATCACCTGGAGAAAGTCCTACTGGAGCGCCGACAACCCCATCCTGACGACCATCACGGCCGCGAAGTACGCCTTCGACGTCCGCCGGTGCGACTTCAACGTCACCCGCTACTACGATTCCGACGGAAACGAGATCACCCTGAACAGGGGCAAGACGTTCGTGGAGATCGTCCGCTCCAACGACGCGTCGAAGGTGGTCATCTCCGACGACCGTTCCATCGACACCCACGTCATCGACGGAATGTAAACCGGACATCCCGAATAACGAACCTCCGGGCGGTTCCGGCGGCTGCGCCGCCTTCCGCCCGGACGCGCCAAGAGGAGGCTGCCGCGGCAGCCTCCTCTTTCGTTTCTTTTGTTTCGTTTCTTTCGTTCCGTTTCTTCCGGGCCGTTTCTTCCGGGCCCGTTCTCCCGGGCCGCTCTTTTTATGTCCGGTCCGGTCTTTCCGGCCGTTTTTTACGTCCGGTCCGGATCCCCGGCCGCTTCCGCGCGCAAGGGTCCGGAACCCGTTCTTTTTATTCCATCGGCTCCGCCACGGACTCAACCTCCGCGCCGGACGCCTCCGCCACAGATTCGGCCTCCGCCACGCCCGACTCGACGGCCGCGGCCGGTTCCTTCTCCGTGATCACGGCGTTCTCGAGAAGCAGCTTACCGACCGCGTCATACTTCAGCCTGTAGTTCACGGTGTATTCGCCGTATTCCGCGACGAGGCTCACGCCGTCCTCCATGCCGACCTCGTGGGCGAGATCGTCATAAGCCTTCTCCAGCTCGTCTCCCTCCGGAAGAAGGTGCTCCGCCTCCGCGATCGCGTCGATGGTCAGCTCCTGCTTCGCGCTGTTCTCGGCCACCTGTCTCGCGAATTCCGGGAACTGCTCCTCGGTCATGCCGCCCATGGTGGAGAGGAAGGTGTTGAAGTCAACGCCGTACATATCCGCGAAGGACTTGTAGTAGTCCGTGACGTCGTCCACGGTGAACTCCACCAGATCCTCCGGCAGCTCTTCGGCCGTGCAGTTCTCCACCGCCATCTGAAGCAGCTCGTTCTTCACGCTTTCATTTCTGCTGTTGAGGGCGTCCTCCTCCAGCATCGCGCGGATTCTCTCCCGGTACTCCTCCACCGTCGCGGCTTCTCCGCCCGAGAGCGAGGACGCCAGGCCGTCGTCCAGCTCCTTGTAGCGCTTCGTGGAATTGACCGTGACCGTAAACACCGTGTCCTTTCCGGCGAGATCCGCATTGCCGTAGTTCTCCGGGAACTTCAGGTTGAGATCCAGCGTACTGCCGATCTCCGCGCCGATCAGTCCCTCCTCAAATCCCTCGATGAAGGATCCGGAGCCGATCTCGAGCTCATAGCCCTCCGCGGTGCCGCCCTCAAAGGGCTCGCCGTCCAGCATGCCGACAAAGTCGATGTTCGCGACGTCGCCTTCCGCGACGGTTCCCTCGGTAAACGTCTCGCTTCCTTCCGGCGAGTAGCGGATCTCGTCCGAGATTCTCGCGTCCACCTGGGCGTCCGTCACGTCGATCGGATCGACCTCCACCGTCAGGCCCTTGTACTGCCCGAGCGTGATAAAATCGAGACCGCGGTATTCGGGATGTACCTTCTCCGGCTCCTCGGCTTCTTCCGCGACGGATTCCGCGACGGATTCCGCGGCGGATTCCGCCTCCGCGTACGCCGCCGGCTCAGCGACCGACTCAACCTCTGCCGCGCAGACGGCTCCCGTCATCAGCGCGGCGGCCGCCACGCCTGCCGCGAAAAGCGTCGATATCTCTCTGGTTCTGCGTTTCATTCTGTCTGCCTCCTTTACACATTCTCCCTGCCGCGGACGAAACCCGCGGTCCACCCGCGTAACGGTTCAATTATATGCTTCTTCCATGAAGCAGGCAACTCTTTTTCCCGCGCGCGGCGGATCAGGAGCGGCCTTCCCGCGCGGCGGACGGGGAACGGGTTTTCCGTGCGGCAGGTCAGGAACGGGTTCTCCCGCGCGGCGGACCGGGCGAAATCCGTCCCGCGCCGATCTGCGCCTTTCCACCCGTTCGAAAATAGGATAAAATAGAATAGAAAGAATCAGCGGTATCTTCAGCGCCACGCGCTGTCCATCGAAAAGGAGGCTGCACGCCATGAAAAAACTTCTTTCCGTCTTTCTGGTTCTCACCCTTCTGCTCCTCGTTCCCGCCGCCGCTTACGCCGACGGCTCCTCTTTCATCACCGTCGCCACCACCAATCTCCGCTACGGCCCCGGCCAGGAATATTCCATCGGCGAGACGGTGTCCAAAGGCACCTCCCTCAGCTACGCCTACGACTCGGACTACGACGGGCGGGGCGTTCTCTGGTACCGCGTGTATTACATGGGCTGCACCTACTGGGTATCCTCAAACCAGGTGACCCGCTCCTCCTACAGCGACGAGTCCGGCAGCTTCTCCTCCGAGGATTACGTCCAGGTCGTCACGGACGCCAATCTCCGGCTGGGCGCCGGCCTGGAATACAGCATCGCGGCGACGGTGTCCGAGGGGACCTACCTGACGTTCCTCGGCGGCACCCGCACGGATTCCAGGGGCGTCTGCTGGTTCGAGGTGAGATACAGCGGCATGACCTGCTGGATCTCCTCCAACTGCTCCCGTCTCGTCTCCTCGGCGGAGCCGGAAACCCGGACCATCGTCGTGACCACCGCGGTCAACCTCCGCGAAGGCCCCGGGCTGTACTTCAACACGATCACCACCGTCCCGGAGGGCGCGTACCTGGTGTACACGGAGAATTTCGAGCGGGATTCCCGCAACGTCGTCTGGTACAACGTCGCCTACCGCGGCATCTACGGCTGGGTCTCCTCGAAATATACACACGTATTCCAGTAAACGGCGGCGCGGAACCGCGCTCTTCCCGATGAAGCTGTCAGATTCGCGCACAGAAAGGAGAAAACCTTTATGAAGCCCTTAAGGAAGCTCAACAGAATTCTTGCCGCGGCGGCCCTTACCGCGGCGCTTGGCGCCGGCGTCTGCGCGGCGGAAGAAAGCGCCGGGTCCTCCCTCCCGGCCTTTGAGTACACCGAAAACGATCCGATGCAGGCGGCCGTGACGTCGCTCATTCTCCGCCAGGCTGAGGACCTGTTCGGAGACAGCGGATCCGCCCTCATTCCCTGTGCCGTGCTGGAGTACTTCGACGAAGAGGATCCCGCGCGTCCCGTCATCTGGGGTTCCTTCGGCGTCTCGCTCTACGATCTGGAGGACGGGGTTCTGGTGGAGAAAAAGGAATACAGCAGCCGCGGAAACGTCATCCTCAACGCGCAGGAGGACGGCTCCTACTCCGTCGAATCCTGGAACAACGCTCCCGGCGGCGATGAGGTCGAGGCCCTGGAGGGCTGGAACGAGGACGTCGCCTCGGCCATGAGCCACCTGGAAGCCGATACGGATTACGCAAAGACGGAATTCCTCCGGATGTACTGCCTCTCCGCCGGTCTCACGGACGTGAGCGAGGCCCTTCTGGCCGACGGCACGGAGATAGCGCTGGTCTTCGACGAGGAGGTCGTCCCCGCCGAGGAGGAAAACAGCGAGGAAAAGTATCCGGCCTTTGAGTACACCGGCACGGACGGCATCGAGGCGGCCGTCTCGTCGGCCCTGCTTCTTCTGCCGGACGAGAAGCTGGACGACCTGCGCCAGAACCTGGTCTCCATCCCCTGCCCCGTGATCCGGGTCTTCAACCCGGATGACCCCTCCCGCATCGAGCTGTGGGGAGACTTCGGCATCAGCAACTACGCTGTCGATCAGGGCGCCCTGGTGGAGACCGCCGGCATCAGAAGAAAAGGCAGGATCCTCCTTGAGCCCGACGGAAACGGCGGCTTCCGCGTCTCCGATCTCACTTTGGCCGCCTCCGACGAGGAGCTGGCGGAGATCGAGGGCTTCACGGAAGAGATCGCCGCGGCGCTGGAGGACGACGGAGAGGACGAGACGAACGTCCGCACCAGGTTCCTGACCATGTACTGCCGCTCCGCCGCCCCGCTCGGCATCACCTCCTGCGTCCTGCTGGACGGCACGGAGATCGATCTGTCCGGCGCCTACGAGACGGATCTTTCGTGAGGTCTCCGCCCGGAAACGACGGGAACGAAGACACGCGGAAGACAGGATCCCGCGGAAAAGAGGAAACGGACGCGGGAAAATATGATATAATGGCGGCAGGACGCCGCCCCCGCGATACGGGGACCGGTTTTTCAAAAATCTGTAACCGCGGTTCCGTTTTTTCTGTCACTATAGACAGGAAGCGGTTTATCCCGCAGTCACTGCAGGCAGGAAAAGATTTATTCCATTTCCATCATTTATGAGAGGCAATTGATATGAAGAAAAGATTACTGGCAGCTGCCGCGGCTCTGTTCCTGGCAGCAGGCACGCTTTCATCTCCCGCCGTCATTCTCACGCAGACCGTCTGCGCCGAAACCTCCGGGGAAGTCTACTACGTAAATGTGAGCGACTTCCTCTCCGTCCGCGCGGCCGCCACCTCTTCCTCCTCGGAGCTCTACAGGCTCTCGGACGGAACGAAGGTGATCGTAAAGGGCTGGTCCGGGAACTGGGCCTACGCCTACGTCCCGTCCGTCGACGACAGCGGCTACGTCTACGGAGGATATCTCGTCCGCGACGCCGGCACCGGCGGAACCGTCCGCTACGTCAACGTCAGCGATTTCCTCTCCCTGAGAACGCAGGCCACCTCGTCCTCGGCCGAGATCCGCAGGCTCTCCAACGGCACGAAGCTCCTGGTCCAGAGCAGCGGAAGCAGCTGGTCCTATGTATACGTCCCGTCGACGGGTGAGTACGGCTACGTCTACAACGCCTACATCTCCGAAACGAATCCTCTGAACTACGACGGCGCGGTGTACTACGCCGACGTCAGCGATTTCCTCGCCCTGAGAAGGGGCCCGTCCACCTCCTATTCCGAGATCACCCGGCTGGATCCCTGGACCGAGGTCCGGCTCCTCGACACCACCGGTAACTGGGCCTACGTCTACGTCCCCTCCAAGGACGCCACCGGCTACGTCTACAAGGGCTATCTGTCGACCTCGTATCCCGATCCCGATGAGCAGGGGACGCTCTACTACGTCAACGTGCGCACCTTCCTCTCCGTGAGATCCCAGCCCTCCTCCTCCTCGAAGGAGCTCCACCGCCTGTCGCGGGGCGTCAGGGTCAGGGTGCTGAGCACCACCGGAAGCTGGGGCTACGCCTACATTCCGGCGACGGAAGATTACGGCTATGTCTACATGGGCTACCTGTCCAGGACAAGACCCGTGTGACGGGACGCGGACGCATCACAAACGGGCCGGACTTCGTAAGAAGCCCGGCCCGTTCTCCTTTTGCTTTCGGCTCGCTCTTTCTATTGTCTCTTTCTGCTTTCTCTTTCGGACTTCGCGTCACCGGGGGGAGCGGAACGCCTGT
>CACYDL010000195.1 GCA_902773195.1 uncultured Lachnospiraceae bacterium | reverse complement strand
CCGGACCGCTCTGCAGGGGCCTCCGGCACTGCCGGTTCAGCATCCGCATCGGGCGCTGTTGAGCCGGACCGCTCTGCAGGGGCCTTCGGGCACTGCCGGCGCCGCCTGTCCGGCATCAGCAGCTGTTGTCCTCTGCTGAGTGGGAAGTCAGCCGCATCGGAACACGGGAGGGATTTACCATGATAAAAGGCGCCATCTTTGATATGGACGGACTTCTTTTTGACACGGAGAAGGTATTTCAGGAGACCTGGAACGAGATCGCGGACGAGATCGGCGTCGTCCTGCCTCCGGAATTCAAGTACCGGATCTGCGGCACCAGCGGCGATCTGACCTTCCGGATCATCGAGGAATACTACGGCGTAAAGGACGGACAGAGCATCGCGCAGGACTGCTACGGCAGGGTGGCGAAAAAGGTCTCCTACGGAGTCGACATGAAACCGGGCGTGGAAAAAATCCTGGCCATGCTGCGCCGGAAGCAGGTAAAGACGGCGGTGGCCAGCAGTACGGCCCTGCCTGTCGTCGAACACAATCTGGAAATGTCAGGGCTGCGGAAGTATTTCGACGGCGTCGTAAGCGGGCAGGACGTGGCCCGCGGAAAGCCGGCGCCGGACGTGTTCCTCGCCGCGGCAGCCCGGATCGGCGTCGCCCCAGGGGACTGCGTTGTCCTGGAGGACAGCGTCTCCGGCCTTCAGGCAGCCAGAGCGGCCGGAATGGGACCGGTCATGGTTCCGGACCTGGTGCAGCCGGACGAGGAGACCCGCGGGATCTGCCTGGGAATTTTCAGGGATCTCGCCGCGGCGTCGGATTACCTGGAAAAGCTCTGCTGAGACGCGCGGAGGAAACGGCTCCCCGCTCGACAAGAAGACATAATATAATTATGTAAATTTATATCGCTTAACGCGCGCCAAAGAGCGGCTGAGAAGAAGCGGCGGTTCATGAGCGCGCGGCATGGCGGAATGCCCGCAGCCGCCCGGCGGGCCTGACCGTCCTCACATATTGAAATCTCAGGCGAAAAGCGATACAATTATCAAAGTAAAATACATCTAACTAAAAAAAGGAGGCAGTAAGCATGAAGAATTATTTTGATTTATCCGGAAGAGTCGCTCTTGTAACAGGCTGCTCCACGGGCCTCGGCGTACAGATGGCGAAAGCGCTCGCGAACCAGGGCGCCAAAATCGTGGCGCTCGCGAGACGTCAGCAGCTCATCGACGAGGTCGCGAAGGAGATTGCGGAGGAGTACGGCGTCGAGACGATGGCGGTCCGCTGCGACATCACCGACACTGAGATGGTCAACGACGCCGTGAAGCAGATCCTTGACCGCTTCGGCCGCATCGACATTCTCGTCAACAACGCCGGCACGGGCGCCGTCGCCCCTGCGGAGGACATCACGGACGATCAGTTCAGCAATGAGATGAACATCGATCTCTTCGGCTCCTTCAGAGTCGCCAGGGCTGTCGCGAAAAACGCCATGATCCCCGCGAAATACGGCCGCATCATCAACATCGCCTCGATGTACGGCCTGGTGGGCAACAAGATCGCCGGCTCCGCGCCCTATCACGCTGCCAAGGGCGGCGTCGTCAACCTGACGAGAGCCCTCGCCGCCGAGTGGGGCAAGTACGGCATCACCGTCAACGCGATCTGCCCGGGATACTTCTATACGCCTCTGACGGTCGATACCCTCAATTCCGATTTTTTCCAGCAGAACGCGAAGACCATGATTCCGGAAGAGCGCTACGGCAACGAGGGTGAGCTTGATACGGCGGCGATCTTCCTTGCTTCCGAGTGCTCGTCCTACGTGACGGGCGTCATGCTTCCGGTGGACGGCGGCTATACCTGCATGTAAGCAGCCTAAGTTACGCAAATACAGGGGACCGGTCCCGGCCGGCGGGAAGGAGATTCGTATGACGGGAAGTGAAAAGGACACAAGGCCCCGCATCAGCTGGGAGCTGGCGGAGCGCTTCATGAAGGACGTTTTCATTCACTACGGCGTTCCCGCCGAAGACGCCGCCATCTGCACCGACGTGCTGCTGGAATCGGACCGGCGGGGCATCGAAAGTCACGGCTGCAACCGTTTCACGCCGATCTACCTGGACCGCATCAAAAACGGGACCCTCCTGCCGGTCACCCGGACCGAGATCGTGAAGGAGACGCCCACGACCGTCGTGATGAACGCGAACAACGGCATCGGCATGGTCGCCGCCCACCGGATGATGGAGATGCTCATCCGGAAGGCCGGTCAGATGGGAATGGCCGGCGGAACCATTTTCAACTCGACGCACTACGGAATTGCCGGATACTGGACGACCATGGCCGAAAAAGCCGGGATGATCGGCATCTCCGGCACCAACGCCCGTCCTTCGGTCGCTCCGACCTTCGGCGTCGAGCCGATGATGGGGACCAACCCGCTGACCTTCACCATGCCGACGGACGAGGCGTTTCCTTTCAATTTTGACTGCGCCACCGCCATCGTCCAGAACGGAAAGATCGAATTCTACGAGCGCTCCGGCAAGCCCACGCCCGCCGGCCTTGTCATCACAAGGGACGGCGGCACGATGACGGATTCGGGACAGATTCTGAAGGAAATGAGGTCCGGAAACTGCGCCCTGCTCTCGATCGGAGGGGCAGGAGAGGAGACCGGCGGCTACAAGGGATACGGCTTCACCACGATCGTGGAGATTCTCTCCGCCGCCCTCGCAGGAGGGCCCTATATGAAGGATCTGAGCGGGAAAAACGAAGACGGAAGCAGCAGAATGTACCGCCTCGGCCATTTCTTCTT
>CACYDL010000194.1 GCA_902773195.1 uncultured Lachnospiraceae bacterium | reverse complement strand
TCGTTTATTGACTTGATTTTCCGCGGCTACTATACTGAGTAACAGAAGGCTTTGTCATTTATATTTTTAAAGAAAACCGGAGGGCAAGGAATATGACGGACGTTTATTCTCTCGGAGAGATGGTCATCGATTTTATCCCGGGGAACGAGCCCGCGAGCTATATCAGGAAGGCGGGCGGAGCCCCGGCCAACGTGGCGATCGCCGCCGCCAAAAACGGCCTCAAGGCCAGCATGTGCTGCAAGGTGGGCGACGATGATTTCGGAAGATTCCTGATGGATACCCTGAAGGAGTACAACGTGGAGGCGGCGAGCCCGGAGCTCTGCCGCGAGGCCGTGACGACGATGGCGTTCGTCACGCTGAAGGAGGACGGCGAGCGGGTGTTTACCTTTGCGAGAAAGCCGGGGGCGGATATGATGCTCTCCGAGGAGGACGTGAAGGAGGAGGACATCGAAAACTCCGTGATCATCCACGCCGGATCCTGCTCGCTGTCCGCGGAGCCTGAGGCCTCCGCGACGGTGCGCGCCCTCCGTCTGGGACATGAGAAGGGAAAACTCGTCAGCTTTGACGTCAACTACCGCAACGTCATGTGGAACGACGACGTCGAGGCCTGCACCGCGGCGGTCATGGGCGTTCTCCCCTATGTGGATTTCCTCAAGATTTCCGAGGAAGAGGTGGAGATGATGGGCGGCGAGGCCGCTCTCCCCGGGCTGATGAAGAAGTATGATATCGCGGTGATCGTTGAGACCCTCGGCTCGAAGGGCGCCCAGGTGTTCTTCGGGGGCGAGGTCCTCCAGGTGCCCGGCCGCCGGGTGAAGGCCGTGGACGCGACGGGCGCGGGAGACGCCTTCTGGGGCGGTTTCCTCTCGAAGCTCCGCATCGACGGGGTGGAGAAGGTCTCCGATCTGTCCGCCGAGAAGCTCACCGGCGCCATGAATTACGGAAATGTGTCGGGCTGCATCTGCGTGCAGAGCAAGGGCGCCATCGCCTCGCTTCCCACCAGGGCGCAGATCGAGGAGTACATCCGGGTGAACGGCTGACGGAGAGCCCTGCCTCCGGCTCATCCGCACGGGGAACCTCGTACAGCGGACATGAGTGCGGACCGGGCTTTACGTCCTCTATAGGGACGGCAGAATCGGGAGAAGGACGATGGAAAGACTGACACTGGAGAAGGCAAAAGAAATCAACGCGACGATGGTCACCGAGGAGCATCTGCTTCTGCACGCGGCGAACGTCTCCGCAGCGATGGGCGCGATGGCGGACCATTTCGGCGCGGACAGGGAACACTGGGAAGCCGTCGGCTGGCTCCACGACTACGACTACGAGAAATATCCGGAGGAGCACCTCGCCCACACGGAGGAGCCGCTGCGGGAGCTGGGCGTTCCCGAGGAGGACATCCGGGCGATCCTGTCCCACGGCTACGGCATCTGTACGGACGTGGAGCCCGTCTCCGACATGGAGAAGAGCCTTTTCACGGTCGACGAGCTGACCGGGATCGTGCAGGCGGCCGCGCGGATGCGCCCGAACGGGATCACGGACATGGAGGTCAAGAGCTTCATGAAGAAGTGGAAGGACAAGCGCTTCGCCGCGAAGTGCGACCGTCCGCTCATCCTGAAGGGCTGTGAGATGTTGGGAATGGAAATCAGGGACGTCTCCGCCATCGTGATCGAGGGCATGAAGGCCCACGCGGAGGAGCTGCAGCTGACGGGCGCCCCCGCGCCGGAAGGCTGAAGTAAAAGAGAACGGCAGTGTAGAACACCCCGGGACGCGTATCGGTGACGCGTCCCGGGGTATTTCTTTCGGATGTACTGTGCCTCGCCGGGAGGACTTCATCCCGGCTGTCCGGCGCACTGTGTCTCGTCGGGAGGAGTTCCCCCGTCTGTCTGGCACGTGGCGTCTCACAGGGAGGGACTCCTCCTGCGTCTGTCCGGCACGCCGTACCTCACGGGCCGGGGTTTTCTCCCGCCAGGCCCTCTTTCCGCCGGAACCGCCGGTAGACGAGCCAGGAGACCAGGGCTACGATGGAATCGCTCACAAACTGGGACGCGACCAGCCCCGGCACGCCGAAGAGGGCGTCCAGCAGGAAGAGCATCGGGATATTGACGAGAAGCCACCGCATGACGGCGAGGCCGAGGGCGTAGCCGGCCTTTCCGACCGCCTGGAAGAAATGCACGTAGATAAAGCTCAGAAACATCAGAATGGTCGCCGGGGACCTGGAACGGAGGAAGAAGGTGCCGTACCGCACCGTCTCCGGGTCCGCGATGAAGATTCTCATGAGATAAGGGGCGGCCAGCTCGTAGAAGACGATACTGACGACGGAAACGGCGACGCCCGTCTTCCGCGTGAACCGGAGGATTTCCTCCATGCGGGAAAGATGGCCCGCCGCGTAGCTGTAGGCGGCCAGGGGCACCATGCCGAGGCACAGGCCGATTCCGACGTTGAGGGGAAGCCGCTCCGCCTTGAGGACGATGCCGATGGCCGCCAGGGCGGCGTCTCCGTGTCCGGCCATGAGGCGGTCCAGCACGATATAATCCATGTCGAAGAGGAAGGGACCCAGCGCGCCGGGAAGCCCGACCGCGAAGAACGCCTTCAGATGCTCCGGCGCGAGACGGAAAAAGCGCGGGGAGAAATTCAGCACCTCGCTCCTCATGCGGAAGGTGACAACCAGGAAATAGCAGCAGACGATCACGTTGGAGAGGGCGGTGGCGACGCCCGCGCCGACGATCTCATTTCCGCGGGGGAGAATGACGAACATGAAAAGAGGATCGAGGACGATGTTGATCAGTCCGCCCATGGCGGTGCCCAGTCCCGCCTCCCGCGCCTTGCCGGAGCCGCGGAGAAGGCTGGCCAGCGTCATGGACAGAATGGTGGGAACCGCGCCGGCGACGATGACGCAGGAGGCGTAGGCCTCCGCGTACCCGCGGGTGGCGCCGCTCGCCCCGAGAAGCGAAAGGAGCGGCCGCATCCATATTCCGACGAGCAGAGCATACAGGACGCCGGTCAGGAGGGAAAACCAGAAGCTGAAGGCGGCGGCGGACCTGGCGTCCCCGACTTTGTTTTTTCCGAGGAGCCTTGAGATCAGGGTTCCGCCTCCCGTCCCGGCGATGTTGGCAAAGGCGATGCAGACGTTGTAGACAGGCAGAATCAGGGAGGCGCCGGCCACCATCAGCGGGTTGTTGGCTCTTCCGATGAAGAAGGTGTCGGCCATGCTGTAGATCAGCACCATCAGCTGGCTGATCACCGTCGGGACCGCCATGGCCGCCAGGGC
>CACYDL010000193.1 GCA_902773195.1 uncultured Lachnospiraceae bacterium | reverse complement strand
ATGAACGGACCCGACGGATTTGCCACGTTTGAACCCATCAAGTTCGACGCTTCCTCCGCCGGCGCCGAGTACATCTACCGGATCGATGAGACCGGTTCCGATTCCAAGAACTGGAGCATCAGCGACAAGCCGGTCTACGCGAAGGTCGTGATCGCGGAGAGCGGAAGAGCCGTCGTGACGTATCACGACGACGAGGCCTGCAAGACCGAGGGCGAGAAGGTGAAGGAGGTTGTCAACACCTACACCCTCCCCGCCACGCTGGAGGCGTATAAGACGCTGGTGATCCAGGAAGGCGCGGAGCTCGGAACGATTCCGGATTTCACCCTGAAGCTGACGCCGAAGACCGCCGGACGCGCGGGAGACGCGGACACCAAAAAGATTACCCTGGTGCAGGAAGAGGGCAGCGAGGAGAGTGAGCTGAAAGGCTCGGTCAAATTCAAGACGCTGAGATTCTCCGAGGCCGGCACCTACGAGTACGAGATATCGGAGGTGGACGAGAGCAAGAAGCATCCGAACTATACCTACGACCGGTCGACAATACTTATGACGATCAAGGTCGCGGAGGAGGGCGGAAAACTCAAGGCCACGGCCTCCCTGACCAGAAAGAACGGGTCGGAGACCACCCGCACAGGTTCCATCCGCTTCACCAACTACGGAGGCGTCAAGCCCGCCACCGTCAGTTTCGGCATTAAGAAGACCTTTACCGTGAAGGAAGGCTTCGAGTTGCCGGAGAACCGCATGCCGGAGAAATTCACCTTTAATCTCGTACCGAAGACGGATACGAGAAGCAGTGACAAACAGACCGTGGAGGTGTCCGGAGGGAACGGAGAGGCATCCTTCAGCCCGCTGACCTTTAGTGAGGAGGGAACCTTCGTATACGAGATCAGCGAGTCGGATGAGAGCAGTGCCCATGTCGGATTTGTCTACGACAAGTCCGTCTACACCGCGACGGTCAAGGTGAAGCGCTCGGGGAACGAGTACAAGGCGACGGTGACCTACCAGAAGGATTCGGAGACAGAGCAGGCTGGCCCTACGACTCATCAGTTTGAATTCAAGAACGAGTACGCACCGACTCCCATCTACCCCACCTTTAATATAGTCAAGGAGATCACAGGAGAACCCGAGCAGGAAGATACCTTCACCTTTGTACTGAAGAAAACAAAGGTAAGTGAAGGGGATGACGGGATTCGGGGCACTGCCACGATCACCGGGGACGGGACGGTGGAACTCAAATCTACAGCACCGCTTGGAACGCCCACGGATGATAAGCATGCGTACTACTACAAGATCACTGAGAATGCCGGCAACGCCGAGTGCCTCTACGACAGCAGCGTCTACAATGTGACAGTGAAAGTGAAGGACAACAACGGCATCCTGGAGGCGACGACCACCTATGAGAAGGACGGCAGCGACAGCGCCTACACCGAGGCCGTCTTCGTCAACCAGTACCTGACCACCGGGTCCTTCCGGTTCTACAAGGTCCGCTACGACAACCAGAACCAGGGCGTAAAGGACGCGAGATACGCGATCTACAGGATCACCGCGGAGGACCGTCAGAGCGACGCCTACAAGGCGGCGGCCAAGGAACTGGCCTCCGGCGTCGTCGACTTCAACAAGCTCACCAAAGTGACCACCTATGTGTCCGAGTCCAACGGCAAGGTGGTGTTCGACGACCTCAAGGCGGAGACCTTCTACGTGATCCGCGAGGAGGAGGCCCCCAAGGGCTACCAGATTTCCAAGAACCCGATCGTGATCCACACCTCCTTCACCAACGGGGAGTTCGGCGTCGAGCTGACCAGCAGCGGCGCGAACACCGCCGGCAAGGATCCCGCCAGCGGCCTCTACAAGTGGTATGAGCACCGCGTCAAGGTCGTCATCAGCAAGAAGAAGACCAACGGGGAGCTGCTCGCCGGCGCGAAGCTGAGGCTCATCGACACGACCACCAACCAGGCCGTGGAAGCCTGGACCTCCAAGAGCTCCTCCGGCCACGAGATCGTGGTCAAGCTGCAGACAGGCCGGAAATATACCATCACGGAGACCTCCGCGCCCAAGGGCTACGAGAAGGCGGCGGACGTCACCTTCACGGTGGAGGACCATCCGTGCACCAGCTCCGACTACTACCAGTACGTCTCGGTCATCGACAAGGCCACCGGCAGCGGCGGCTCGGGCGGCTCGGGCAACGGCGGTAGCGGTTCGGGCAGCGGCACGGAGAGCGGCGCCAGCGGCTCCACGACCCGGACGGACGCCAGCAAGACCGGAGACTCCAGTCCGATCGCCCAGTGGCTGATCATACTGATCATCGCGGCGGCGGCCGTTGCGGCTGTCCTGCTGATCGGCCGGAAGAAGAAGCGCTGATGGACGGCAGCAGCGAAGCGGCCGCCGGTCAAGACAGCGGAAACAACGGATACGAAAAAGCACCGACCGGCCGGGCAATCGCCGGCCGATGCGGCGGATAAGAAAAACGTTTAACCGGCGGAGACGCCTGAAACGGAGAAGCGAAAGCACCATGAAGATTATTATTGCAGGGGACGGTAAGGTCGGCTCCATGCTCGCCCGGCAGCTGTCGGGCGAGGGACACGACCTCACCCTCATCGACAACGACCCGGAGGCGCTCGAGTCGACGATTGAGCGATACGACGTCATGTCCGTGGTCGGAAACTGCGCCTCGATGGAGGTGCTCAGGAACGCCGGCGTCGAGTCCGCAGATCTTCTGATCACCGCTACGGGGCAGGATGAGGTGAACCTTCTGTGCTGCCTGACGGCGCACGGAATGAATCCGAACCTCCACACCATCGCGAGGATCCGGACCCCGGACTACGCGGAGTCCACCTATTCCATGAGGAAGCTCTTCGCCCTGTCGCTCACGGTCAACCCCGAGCGGCAGACGGCGCGGGAGATCGACCGCCTGCTGCGGTACCCGGGCTTTCTCCGGAGAGAGTCCTTCGCCAACGGCGTCGTCGAGATCGTCGAGGTCAAGGTGGACGGAAACAGCCCGCTGCGGGATCTCAGGCTGAGCCGGATCGGGGAGGTCATCCAGACCAAGGTCCTCGTGTGCGCGGTCGTGCGCGACGGCAAGGCGGTCATGCCCTCCGGCGATTTCGTGATCCAGAAGGGCGACAGGCTCTTCGTCACGGCGTCGGCGGCCAACCTCACCATCCTTCTCCGCAGCCTCGGCATCGCGGCTCCCAAGATCCGGAGCGTGGTCATCATCGGCGGCGGAAGAAACTGCTTCTACCTGACCCAGCTGCTTCTCAAGGAAGGCATCAGCGTCAAGATCATCGAGCAGAAGCGCGACCGCTGCGAGCGGTTCGCGGAGACCTTCCCGGCGGCCACGGTGATCGAGGGCGACGCCTCGTCCACCGCCGTGCTGGAGCGGGAGAAAATCGGGCAGGCCGACGCCGTCATCTCCATGACGGGAATGGACGAGCTGAACATCATCCTGTCCATGTACGCGAAGCACCAGAACGTGCCCCAGGTGATCACGAAGCTGGGGCGCGCCGAGAACATGGACATACTCGACAAGCTCCCGCTGGGCACCATCGTGAGCCCCAAGGAGCTGTGCTGCAATTCCATCACGCGCTACGTCCGCGCGATGGGGAAGCAGGTCGGCGCGGCCGTGACGGTGCACACCATCGCGGACGGGCAGGCGGAGGCCATCGAGTTCGTCGTGGAGGCCAACACGAAGCATATCGGCGAACCCCTCAAGAACATCCGCCTGAAGAAAAATATCCTGGTGGCCTCGATTACCCACGGGAGAAACTTCATCACGCCGAACGGCGATGCCGTGTACCAGACCGGGGACAGGATCGTCCTGGTCTCGCCCGCGGGCCAGGCCATTCAGGAGCTGAACGACATCTTCCTGTAAGCGGTTTCCCGGCGGCGCGGATGGGAATTCCGGGAGCGCCCGCAGAACCGTCCGCATAAGCCCTTACGACCTGTTGGCGCCGGGAAAGCCCACTGCTTCAGCGGTGGGAGTGTCAAGTGTTTTTCTGTCAGTATCAAAAAGTAATTTCTGGAGCATTCAGCCGTGAACTACAAGATCATGCTCAGGATCCACGCATGGATCCTGGTGATTGAAACCGTATTCATGATCCCCGCGCTCTTGATCTCGCTCTACGGGGGAGACGGCCCCGCCGTCCGCGGATTTCTCTTCGCGATGGCGGTATCCGTTCTGGCCGCGGGACTCATGGCGTTTCTGTCGAGAGACGCCGAGAGGAGATTCTTTGCCCGGGAGGGCCTGGTCTGCACCGGCATGGCCTGGATCGTCCTCTCCCTGGCGGGATGTCTGCCCTTCTTCATCTCGGGCAGGATTCCCAATTTCTTCGACGCGTTCTTCGAGATCGTATCCGGTTTTACGACCACCGGCGCCTCCGTGGTCTCGGACATCGAGGCCCTCGGAAAGGGACTTCTCTACTGGAGATCCTTCAGCCACTGGGTCGGCGGCATGGGCGTCCTGGTGTTCTTTCTCGCGATCATCCCGGCGAGCGGCAGGAACGACGGCTACATGCTCCACATCCTGCGCGCCGAGTCGCCCGGCCCCTCCGTCAACAAGATGGTCCCGAAGATGCGCCGGACCGCCGCGATTCTCTACATGCTCTACTGCGCGCTGACCGTGCTCGATGTGATCTTCCTGCTGATCGGCAGGATGCCGCTCTACGACGCCGTCTGCATCGCCTTCGGCACCGCGGGGACCGGCGGATTCTGCGTCCTCAATACGGGAATGGGCACCTACACGCCCTTCGCCCAGAACGTGACCACGGTCTTCATGCTGCTCTTCGGCGTCAACTTCAATCTGTACTACCTGCTCGCGATGAAGCGCTTCCGGTCGGTCTTCAAGGATGAGGAGCTGCGCTGCTATCTGATGATCGTCGGTGCCTCGATCCTGCTGATCGGCTTCAATATCTGGCAGCGGGTGCCGGAGGCCATGAAGCTCGGCACCACGATCCGTCATTCCGCCTTCCAGGTGGCGTCCATCATGACGACGACGGGGTACGCCACCGTGGACTTCGACCTCTGGCCCGGCTTCTCCAAGGCGATCCTGCTGTGCCTGATGTTCGTCGGGGCCATGGCGGGCAGCACGGGCGGCGGCATCAAGGTCTCCCGCGTGATGCTTCTCGTGAAGAGCGTGAGAAGAAACGCCCACCAGATCTTCCACCCCCACGAGGTGAGGGTGATCCGCGTAAACGGACAGCGGGTCGAGGAGCAGACGGTGACCAACGTCACCTCCTACCTCGCGGCCTACGTCATCATCGTGATCTTCAGCTTCCTGGCGCTGGCCTTCGACGCGGGCGACTTCTCGCTGACGACGGATTTCAGCGCCGTCATGGCGACCTTCAACAATATCGGGCCCGGCTTCGATTCGGTGGGGGCCACCTGCAACTATTCGGGTTACAATAATTTTTCGACGCTGGTCATGTCCTTCGATATGCTGCTGGGGAGGCTTGAGATATTCCCGATCCTCACGCTGTTTTCCCTCAGCACCTACCGCCGGACGTAAGGTTACATAATCTGGTAGCGTCCCGCGCCGGGACTACCAGACTTAGCGGTTGCGGAATTTTCCGGAAAAAGGGTATAATTGTCAAGGTGAATTTTATAGTTTTCGACCTGGAATGGAACCAGTCTCCGGACGGGAAGAAAGGCGAGGTGCCGCACTTCCCGTTTGAGATCATCGAGATCGGTGCGGTAAAACTGAATGAAAAGAGGGAGTACCTGGATTCGTTCCGCGCGCTGATCAGGCCGGTGGTCTACAGGAGGCTGCACTGGGGAACCAGGGCGGTGATCGGTCTGAAGCAGAAGGATCTGGCGAAAGGGATCCCCTTCCGGGAGGCGGCGGAGTCCTTCTTCCGGTGGTGCGGGGACGATCCCAGATTCTGCACCTGGGGACCGGCCGATCTGACCGAACTGCAGAGAAACCTCAGATATTACGGGATGCTCGGATACCTGCCGGGACCGGTGATCTACGAGGACGTCCAGAAGCTTTTCGCGATCGCCTTCGAGACGAGGTCCCAGAGAAGGGCGCTGCGCTACGCAGTGGAGTATCTGGAGCTTCCGGAGAACCAGGAGTTCCATTTCGCCAGGGAGGACGCCGCGTATACGGCGGAGGTGTTCCGGCGGATACCGGAGGAGGTCCTCGGGAATGTGTCCGTGGACTGCTTCCAGAATCCGAAGACGCGCAGTGAGGAGATCTTCCTCCGGTTCGACCAGTACGAGAAGTTCGTCTCCAGGGAATTCGATTCCCGGGAGGAGCTGCTGGCCAACCGGGAGGTGACCGCGGTACACTGCTTCGAATGCCGGAGAAACGTAAGGCGCATCGTCCGCTGGTTCGCCGACGGGGGAGGAAATCATCTGGCTGTCGGGCTGTGCCCTGTACATGGGTTTGTCAAGAGCAAGATCCGGATCAAGACGACGGAAGACGGAAAGTTCTATGCGGTCAGGACCACAAAGCTGATCGGGGAGGAGGACGCCGGCGTCATTCGTGATAAACAGACATTTTTGAGGCTGAAACGGCAAAACAGGCGAAAAAAATGCGTGAATTGAAAAGTTAAATTCAGTATGCAAGATTTAATTCCATGTGTACCTTGAAAACCGCATAGTTCTTTAAAGTTTTTTCGAT
>CACYDL010000192.1 GCA_902773195.1 uncultured Lachnospiraceae bacterium | reverse complement strand
CCGGGGCGGATCTGGCATTTTTTGATGAACTTCTGTCACTTTCCTTTGAACTGTCGCCGGGACGGTTGACCGCCCCGGGAAAGCGGATATAATCTGGATTCAAGGAAAGGCCTTTCCCGACGGCGGGCTCCGCCCGCTCCGTTTTACCTTTTTCTCACGGATGGAGCAGCTGATGACAAACAAAATCAAAAAAGCCTATCAGTCATATCGCAAGGAATTCAGGATGCTCCGGGAGAACGGCTGCAGACTGTACTGCCCGGAGGATGTGGAAGTGTCGCCGGACCGCCTGGCCAGGACCATCTCGCGCGACCTGCACGCCACCTATATGCGCGATATGATCTGTGACGGGGAAGGGAGGCCGGTCAGAATCAATTTTATGAGAGTAAACCTGTAGAAACCTGAAACAATCCTTAGACCCGAAATCGTATATTGTCCCGGAAGCCGTGTGGGGAATCTCAAAGTGCAGAGCGGCTTCCGGGATTTTTGCGCGCGCCCGGTTTTCCGGCCCCGACGCGATACTTCGTTATTCACAAAATAGCCCGTTCTTGCTATAATCAACGGGAATGAAGGTGTTTGAAATGCGGAAAACGGCTGATAAAAACAGAATGGCCTTTCCGGCGCTCGCGGCTGCCGCGATTCTGCTGACGGCTGCCGCTGCCGCCGCAGCCCTTCTCCCGACCCGCCGCGTGATGTCGGAGAAGGAATACTTCGGCATCACGAAGGATTACGAGGTGGGCGTCGTCTGCGGAGGAGAGAGGGCGGGAGCGGCCGGCCGGGTGATCGACGGAGAGATCTATCTGGATTATGACTGCGTCCGCCGCTGTGTCAATCCCTCCGTCTACTACGACGAACCCGCGGAACGCCTGATCGTGACGAAGCCACAGGAGATCCTGACCGTCGATCTGTCCGGGGGGACCCCGCCCGGAAGGGAGGCAGGGTTTCTGGACGGCACGCTGTATATCTCCCTCGCCTATCTGGAGTCCGTGACAGACATGGAGACCGAGGTATACGACGATCCCGTGCGCCGGGTCTTCATCGACACGGAGTGGACGTACGAGCTGGCGGAGCTGCCCGGAAAGACGCGCGTCAGAAGCGGCCCCGGAAAGAAGAAGAAAATCCTCGCGGAATACGAAGCGGGTTCCCGGATCCGCCTCTCCCCGGAGGAGGGGGAGGAGCCGGACGCGAAGTGGGTGCGGGTCATCACCGACACCGGACTGGCGGGCTACACGGAGGCGCGCCGCCTGGGGGAGCGGACCGCGGTGGATCTCACGGACGCCCACAGCGACCCCGCCTTCACCTTCACGAAGCGGACGTATGACGGGACGGTCAACCTGGTCTTTCACCAGACGGACAACCAGGCTTCCAACGACGCCCTCCCCGCCGCCCTCGAAGGGGTGAAGGGAGCCGATGTGATCGCGCCGACCTGGTACTATCTGGACGGCACGGACGGCACGCTGAGGGACGTCTCCAGCCGGACGTACGTGGAATACGCCCACGCCGCCGGGATGGAGGTCTGGGCCGTATTCAACGATTTTGACGGCGCCTGCTCCTCCACGGACGAGACCGCGCGGTTTCTGGCGGACTGGGAGGCGAGAAGAAGCGCCGCCGAGGCCGTCGTCTCCTCCCTCGTGTCCTGCGGGGCGGACGGCCTCAACCTCGATTTCGAGCTGGTGCGGGACTACAGCGCGGAGACGTTTCTCGAGTTCGTCAGGGAGCTGGCGGCCGAGGCCCGGAAGGCGGGGCTCGTCTTCTCGGTGGACAACTACGTGCCGGCCTACACGTCCTACATGAACCGGGGCGAACAGGCCAGAGTGGCGGACTTTATCGTCACGATGTGTTATGATGAGCACACGGCGGGGTCCTCCGAGGCGGGATCGGTCTCGTCTCTTCCCTTTGTGGAGAAGGGACTTCGCGACACGCTGAAGGAGGTGCCGCCCGGGCAGCTGATCGCGGCGCTTCCGTTCTTTACAAGGCTTTGGACGACGGAAAAGGGCAGCGCTCCCGGGAGCAGGGCGCTCGGCATGAGAGACGCGGAAAATGCTCTCGCGGAATACGGCATGACAGCCCGGTGGGACGAGAAGACCGGCCAGAACTACGCGGAGATACAAGAAGGGAATATCCTGCGGAGGATCTGGCTTGAAGACGGGGAGTCCATCGCGGCGAAGCTTAAAGCCGCGTCGGAATACGGATGCGCGGGCTTCGCCTGGTGGAAGCTGGGTCTGGAGAAGTCCGAAATCTGGGATCTGATCAGCGGGTACTGCGCCTGACAGGTCAGGCGGAAAGGGGAAAAGGTAAGGGGAGTATGGATGATTATTCAATGTTCAAGCAGGCGCTGAGAGGCTTCGACAAGGACGAGGTCCTGGAGTACATCCGCCGGCAGGAGAGCGAGGCGGGCAAGCAGGCCGCCGCTCTGGAGAAGGATATCCGGAAGCGGGACAAGATCATCTCCGAGCTGAAGAGCCGGGTCGTCCTGAAGGACGAGCAGGTAGACCGCCTGGAGAAGGAGATCAGCACAAAGTATCAGAAGTACATCGACAATTACCGCCAGATCGGAGATCTTGTCTATGAATCCAAGGTGAAGGGCGACGAGATCATCGCGGCGGCGAAGAGCGAGGCGGAGCGGATCCTGGCGGAGGCCGACCAGGAGGCGAAGCGGCGCCTGTCCTCGGTGCAGTCCGAGGTGGACGCGAAGCTCAACGACGGCAAAAAGAAGTATCTGGCCGTACAGGACGAGATGAACGAGATCGTCGACATGTTCAACCAGATGCAGAAGAAATTCATGCAGTCCTACAAGGAGGTGCATGAGATCATTCAGAGCATGCCGGTGTCTCTGGACGACATCGACCTGGACGACGAGGACGACGACCTGGACGGCGACGATCTGGACGGCTTCGGCAGCTACGATGATCTGGACGACCTGGACGATCTGGACGACGGCGATCTGGACGCCCTTCTGGACTTCGATTTCGACGGAAGCGGCCCCGACGACGACGAGGATCCCGACCTCCGGGTCTGAAAGCGTGAAGAGGGATGAACACGGAACTTGTCAGGATCGATCCGGATCACATCGATCCGAGCGTCATGGCGCGCGCCGGCGGGATCCTGCGCCGGGGCGGACTTTGCGCGTTTCCCACGGAGACGGTCTACGGTCTGGGGGGCGACGCGCTGAATCCGGAGGCGTCCGGAAAAATCTACGCCGCGAAGGGACGGCCGTCGGATAATCCGCTGATCGTGCACATCGCGGATATGGAACATCTCCCCGCCATCGCCGCGGAGATTCCGCCGAAGGCGGAACAGCTGGCGGCGGCCTTCTGGCCGGGGCCCCTGACGATGATTCTCAATAAGACGGCGGCCGTTCCCCGGGAGACGACGGGCGGGCTGGACACCGTGGCGGTGAGGATGCCCGGACACGGGACCGCCCTCGCGCTGATCCGCGCGGCAGGCGGCTATGTGGCGGCTCCGAGCGCGAACACCAGCGGAAGACCTTCCCCGACCTGCGCCGAACATGTCGTCAGGGATCTGTGGGGCAGGATCGACATGATCATCGACAGCGGGAGCACCGAGATCGGTCTGGAATCCACCATCGTCGATTTCACCGAGGACGCGCCGGTGATCCTGCGCCCCGGGTACGTCAACCGGCAGATGCTGGAGTCCGTGATCGGCGAAGTGAGGATCGATCCGGGCCTGATCCATCCGGACGAGAGCCGGGGCGTACGCCCCAAGGCGCCGGGCATGAGATACCGCCATTACGCGCCGAAGGCGCAGCTCTACGTCGTGGAAGGCGGAAGGGACGGCGTGGCGGCGAGGATCAACCGGCTCGCGGAGGAACAGAGACGCCTCGGGAGGCGCACCGGCGTGATCGCCGCGGATGAGACGGCCGGGCTCTACAGCGCGGACGTCGTCATGAGGATCGGCAGCCGGCGGGAGGAGACCTCGATCGCGAGACACCTCTTCGCGGTGCTCCGGTCGATGGACGACGAGGACGTCGACGTGATCTATTCGGAATCGTTTAATACCCCGGTTATGGGGATGGCAGTTATGAACAGGCTGCTGAAGGCAGCCGGACATCAGGTGATTGAGGCATAAAAACATTTCAAAGGAACGGAGGAAGACTATGGGCAAGGTTATTATTATGGATCATCCGCTGATCAAGCACAAGATCGGTATCATCCGCGACAGCAATACGGGGACGAAGGAATTCCGGGAGATGATCTCCGAGATCGCCATGCTGGAGACCTATGAATCGACCCGCGATCTGTGCCTGGAGGAGGTAGAGATCGAGACGCCGATGGCCCCGACGACCGTGGAGCGTCTCGCGGGCAAGAAGCTCGCGATCGTTCCGATTCTCCGCGCCGGGCTGGGCATGGTCTCCGGCATGCAGATGCTGATTCCCTCCGCCAAGGTGGGGCACATCGGCATGTACCGGGATCATGATACGCTGAAGCCGGTGGAATACTACTGCAAGCTTCCCGCGGATATCGAGGACCGCGACGTGTTTGTGGTCGATCCCATGCTCGCCACCGGAGGCTCCGCCGTCGACGCGATCTCGCAGCTCAAGAAGCACGGCTGCAAGAATATCCGCTTCCTCTGCATCATCGCGGCTCCGGAGGGCCTGAAGAAGCTTCAGGAGGAGCACCCCGACGTGGACATCACCGTCGGCGCCCTGGACGAGCGCCTCAACGAGATCGGCTATATCGTCCCCGGACTCGGGGACGCGGGAGACCGCATCTTCGGCACGAAATAATCACGGCTGCATCAGGCGCGCCTGATCACATGGGATGACTCCTTCCGGCCGCGGCAGGTCCGGGTCCGGCGGGAGTCTGTCTTTGCGGAACGGGAGATTTCTGGTATGAGTTCAAAGAGAAAGGACTATCTCAGCTGGGACGAGTATTTCATGGGCGTGGCGTCGCTGAGCGGCATGCGATCCAAGGACCCGAACACCCAGGTTGGAGCCTGCATCGTCAGCCCGAACAACCGGATCCTGAGCATGGGGTACAACGGCTTCCCCAACGGCGTGTCCGACGACGACTTTCCCTGGAACAGGGAAGGCGAGCCCCTGGAAAACAAGTATTTTTATACGACGCACAGCGAACTGAACGCGATCCTCAATTACAGGGGAGGAAGCCTGGAGGGGGCCAAGCTCTACGTGACGCTCTTTCCCTGCAACGAGTGCGCGAAGGCCATCATCCAGGCCGGCATCCGGACGGTGGTCTACGACAGCGACAAATACGCGGATCAGGACGCGTTCATCGCCTCCCGCAGAATGTTTGACGCCGCGGGGGTGAGATACTACCGGTATACGAGGACAGGACGGGCGATCCGGATCGACGTCTGAGAAAGAAGCGCGGCGCGTCCCGCGCCGCCGGGAAAGAAAAGATTTAACGATAAGGAGACCATTCCGATATGGCTGGAAAAGACAAGAAACTCGTAGAATCAATTACCTCGCGGGACGAGGATTTCGCGCAGTGGTACACGGACGTCGTGAAGAAGGCGGAGCTGACCGGCTACACCTCGGTCAAGGGGTGCATGGTGTTAAAGCCCGCCGGCTACGCGATCTGGGAGAACATCCAGAACGAACTCGACAGGAGATTCAAGGAGACGGGCGTGCAGAACGTCTACCTGCCGATGCTGATTCCCGAATCGCTCCTGAACATGGAGAAGGACCACGTCGAGGGCTTCGCCCCGGAGGTCGCCTGGGTGACGCAGGGCGGCGCCTCCGTCCTGCAGGAGAAGATGTGTATCCGGCCCACGTCCGAGACGCTCTTCTGCGATCTCTACGCGAAGGACATCCAGTCATACAGGGATCTTCCGAGAGTCTACAACCAGTGGTGCTCGGTGCTCCGCTGGGAGAAGACCACCAGGCCCTTCCTCAGATCCAGGGAATTCCTGTGGCAGGAGGGGCACACCGCCCACGCCACCGCGGAGGAGGCGGAGGAGCGCACCCTTCAGATGCTGAACGTCTATGCTGATTTCGCCGAGGAGGTCCTGGCGATCCCCGTCGTGAGAGGACGCAAGACGGACAAGGAGAAGTTCGCGGGCGCGGAGTCCACCTATACCATCGAGGCCCTCATGCACGACGGCCAGGCCCTTCAGTCCGGCACCAGCCACAACTTCGGCGACGGCTTCGCCAGGGCCTTCGGCATCCAGTACACCGACAGGGACAACACCCTGAAATACGTCCATCAGACCTCCTGGGGCATGACGACGCGCATGATCGGCGCGATCATCATGGTGCACGGGGACGACGACGGCCTGGTGCTTCCGCCCAGAATCGCGCCGAACCAGTGCGTGGTCATCCCGATCCGTCAGAAGGCGGAAGGCGTCACGGAGTGCGCCGCCGGCATCGCGGACGCCCTGAGGGCGGCCGGAATCCGGGTGAAGCTGGACGACACGGACAGATCCCCGGGATGGAAGTTCGCGGATCAGGAGATGCGCGGATTCCCGATGAGAATCGAGATCGGCCCGAAGGATATGGAGAACGGACAGTGCGTCCTCGTCAGAAGAGATACCAGGGAAAAGACGACGGTCTCCATCGCGGAAGCCGCGTCCGCCGCGGCCGCTCTTCTCGAGACCATTCAGAAGGATATGTTTGAGCGGGCGAAGGCATTCCGTGACAGGCATATCTTCGACGCCGCGGATTACGCGGAATTCTGCAGGACCGTGGAGGAGAAGCCCGGATTTGTGCGGGCCGCCTGGTGTGGAGACCGCGCCTGCGAGGATAAGATCAAGGAAGACACCAGGGCGACCTCCCGCTGCATCCCCCTGGGACCGGAGGGCGCGCCGAAGGAAGGCGCCGTCTGCGTGTGCTGCGGGAAGCCCGCGAAAAGCCTGGTGTACTGGGGCAGGGCGTACTGACCGAAGAGAACGTACGGATTACGGGAAGAGGAGAGGAAGCTCCGGCGCGGCCGCGCCGGATGAGTGATCTGCATGAAATTAAAGATCCCTCCGAAAGTAAGCTACATACTGGACATTTTACAGCGGCATGGGTTTGAAGCCTATGCCGTTGGCGGCTGTGTGCGCGATTCCGTTCTCGCCCGCGAGCCGAGCGACTGGGATATCACCACCTCCGCCAGACCGGAGGAGGTCAAGGCGTGCTTCCGCAGGACCGTGGACACCGGGATCGCCCACGGCACGGTGACGGTCATGCTGGAGGAGGACGGCTTCGAGGTGACCACCTACCGGATCGACGGCAGCTATTCCGACGGGAGACACCCGGACCACGTGACGTTTACCCCCAGCCTCGCGGCGGACCTGATGAGGCGGGACTTTACGATCAACGCCATGGCCTACAACGATACCCGGGGACTGGTCGACCTCTACGGCGGCATGAGCGATCTGCAGAAAAAGACGATCCGCTGCGTGGGCAATCCGGATCTCCGCTTCGGGGAGGACGCGCTGCGCGTCATGCGCGCGGTCCGTTTCGCCGCGCAGCTGGGCTTTTCCATCGATCCCGGGACGAGGGACGCGGTGCGCCGCCACGCGGAGAGCCTCGCGGCCGTGAGCGCCGAGAGGATCTCCGCCGAGCTCGTGAAGCTTCTGGAATCGGACCACCCGGAGATGACCGCCGAGCTCTTCCGGCTCGGGATCACGGCCGTGATCCTGCCGGAATTCGATCTCTGCATGGAGACCGGCTGCGCCGGTCCGATGCGTCCCGCCCGGGATACCGTGGGCGAACACACCCTGCGGTCCCTGGAGGTGATGCCGCCGGACAGGATCCTGAGGCTGACGGCCCTGATGCACGAATTCGGGAAGCCCTCCGTGAGGGAGACGGACGAATTCGGCTGGGATCATTTCCCGGGGCAAGAGGCGGCGGGCGCCGCGATCGCGGACAAGGTGATCCGCCGGCTGCGGATGGACAATGATACCAGGAAAACCGTGACGCTGCTGATCGCCCGGCAGGGGCTGGACCCCGGACCGGACGCGGCGTCGGTCAGAAAATGCATGCATCTGCTGGGCCAGGAGCACTTCGAGTCGTTTCTGGCGCTGAAATGGGCGGATCTTCTGGCGGACGGCGGGAACATCGACGAGGAGCTCCGGAAGATCAACCATCTGCACGCGAGGGCCGAGCTCATCCGCCGTCACGGCGATCCGCTGGAGATCCGGGATCTGGCGGTCAACGGCACGGATCTTCTGGAGATGGGCGTCTCCGGGAAGGAGATCGGGACGCTGCTCGGCAGAGCCCTGGAGCTCGTTCTCGACGATCCCGGAAAGAACAGCCGGGAGACGCTCCTGTCTTTCCTCTCGGCCGCGCATGCCGGGACAGCCGGCCGGACGGAGGAGGCACCATGATCGGAATCGTACTCCATGAACCGGAGCAGCCGGGAAACGCCGGCAATATCGGAAGAAGCTGCGTGTGCGCGGGAGCGTCGCTGCATCTCATAGAGCCCATCGGGTTCCATCTGACGGATCGGTACCTGAAGAGGGCCGGCCTGGACTACTGGGAGAGACTGGACGTGACGCGCTACATGAATTACGAGGCTTTTCGCGGCGCTCATCCCGGCGCGGTGGTCTGGTTCGTCACCACGAAGGGACAGAGGTGCTACGCGGACGTGGCATTCGGAGCGGATGATTTCCTGATGTTCGGCAAGGAGAGCGGAGGCATTCCGGAGGAGATCCTCGCCTCTGACCCGGAGCACTGCATCCGCATTCCGATGCGGGAGGGGGAGAGGTCCCTCAATCTCTCGAACGCGGTCTCCGTCGTGCTCTACGAGGCGGAAAGGCAGAACCGTTTCCGCGGCCTGCAGATGCGCGGAGGGCCTCCGGGGACCGGGAGGCAGGGGCAGGATTTATCCCATATTCCTTGACCGTCCCCTGAAAACCGTCTTATAATGAAAACAGGAAAAAACTGTACGGAACTGCTTTTTCACTGGTAACGGATTCACTTCAAAGGAGGATGAGGACTATGTATATGGATGAATACCGCCGCTGGCTGGAAGCCGATCTTCTCGACTGCGACCTGAAGACTGAGCTGATGTCGATCGAGGGGAACGATGAGGAGATCCGGGAAAGATTCGCCGTCTCCCTGCAGTTCGGAACCGCCGGCCTCCGGGGCACGCTCGGCGCCGGTACGAACCGCATGAACATCTGGGTCGTCAGGCAGGCGACGCAGGGCGTGGCGGACTGGGTCAAGACCCAGGGCGGCACCCAGACGGTGGCGATCAGCTACGACAGCCGTCTTAAGGGCTATACCTTCGCGAAGAACGCGGCGGGCGTCCTTGCCGCCAACGGCATCAAGTGCGTGATCTACGACGAGCTGATGCCGGTTCCGGCCCTCAGCTTCGCGACGCGCTACTACCACTGCAACGCGGGCATCATGGTGACCGCGTCCCACAACCCCGCGAAGTACAACGGATACAAGGCCTACGGCCCCGACGGCTGCCAGATGACCGACGACGCCGCGGCGGTGGTGTACGAGAGAATCCAGCAGACGGACGTGCTGGATGGCGCCAAATACATGTCCTTCGCCGAAGGCGTGGAGAAGGGCCTGATCCGCTTCGTCAGCGACGAGTGCAAGGAAGCCCTCTACAAGGCCATCGAGTCCCGTCAGGTCAGACCGGGTCTGTGCAGGACGGCGGGACTGAAGCTGGTCTATTCGCCGCTCAACGGCACCGGCCTTGTCCCCGTTACCCATGTGCTCAAGGACATGGGCATCACGGACATCACCATCGTACCGGAGCAGGAATACCCCAACGGCTATTTCACCACCTGCCCGTATCCCAATCCCGAGATCTTCCAGGCCCTCGAGAAGGGGCTGGAGCTGGCGAAGAACGTCGGCGCGGATCTGATGCTCGCGACGGATCCCGACGCCGACCGCGTCGGTATCGCGATGAAGTGCCCCGACGGAAGCTACGAGCTTGTCTCCGGCAACGAGGTGGGCGTCCTTCTTCTGGACTACATCTGCGCCGGAAGAATCGAGCAGGGGACGATGCCGGAGAAACCGGTCGCCGTCATGTCCATCGTTTCCACGCCGCTGGCCGACAAGGTCGCGGAGCACTACGGGGTGGAGATGCGCCACACCCTGACCGGCTTCAAGTGGATCGGCGACCAGATCGCGAAGCTCGAGGCGGACGGAGAGGAGGAACGCTTCATCTTCGGATTCGAGGAGAGCTACGGCTACCTCGCCGGCTCCTACGTCAGAGACAAGGACGCGATCATCGGGGCGATGCTGATCTGCGAGATGGCGGCTTACTACAGGAGCATCGGAAGCTCCGTGAAGCAGAGGCTCGAGGAGATCTACGCCCAGTACGGAAGATATCTCAACAAGGTCGACAGCTTCGAATTCCCGGGCCTTTCGGGCATGGACAAGATGAACGGCATCATGGGCAGTCTCCGCGAGGAGCCTCTCAGGGAGATCGGCGGAAAGGCCGTGACCGGCGTCGCCGATTACCTGAAGACCGAGGAGACGGGCCTGCCGAAGGCGAACGTTCTGATCTACAGCCTCGAAGACGGATCGACCGTCGTGGTCCGTCCGTCCGGCACCGAGCCGAAGATCAAGACGTATTTTACGACCAGGGGAGCCGATCTTGGCGCCGCCGAGGCGGTCAAAGAGGAGCTTGCCGCGTCCCTCAGCCCGATTTTCGCGTAAAATTAAGGTTTTACGGGCTTTGAAAGCCCGATATTTCTTGACAGATGTTGCATTTCAGGTTATAACAAAATAGTCTATTATATTTTCTGTGCGATTCATTCGTAGGAGGTTATTATGAACAAGGTTGAATTAGCTGCAGCAATCGCCAATGAAACCGGTCTTGCCAAGAAAGACGCAGAAGCGGCTGTGAAGGCTTTTGTGGAAGTCGTCACGGAAGAGCTCAAGAAAGGCGAGAAAGTCCAGCTTGTCGGCTTCGGCACTTTTGAGGTCGTAGAGAGAGCTGCCCGCGAAGGAAGAAACCCGCAGACGGGCAAGACCATGAAGATCAAGGCCTCCAAGGCTCCGAAGTTCAAGGCAGGCAAGGGCCTCAAGGACGCCGTGAACGTCAAGAAGAGCAGGAAGAAAAAAGCCTGACATCAAAGAGCAGCGGATGTGATTTTTCGGGAGAGGAGATTCCTCTCCCGATTTGATTCGCGGCGAAAGCCGCGCGGCCTGCCCCGCAGGCCTTTCAGGGAAAGGGCATCGATGAGACTGGATAAATATCTGAAGGTGTCCCGGCTGATCAAGCGCAGGACGGTGGCCAACGAGGCCTGCGACGCGGGCCGGGTCTCCGTCAACGGAAAGACCGCCAAGGCCTCCCTCGAGGTAAAGGCAGGGGACGTCATAGAGATCGGCTTCGGCGAGAGGGTCGTCAGGGCGGAGGTGACGGCGGTCATCGAGACGACGAAGAAGGAAAACGCCGCCGAGATGTACCGTCTGCTGTAAATTGCCCCCCGGAGCCGGAGCAATTATTCTTGCGCGGCATTCCGGCAGGGTGTAAACTGAAACAGTCAGGATCGGAGAACAGCCGCCGGCTGTTCTCCTTCTTTCAACCGCGGCACAGGCGCATCCGCCGGGACGGAATGCGAAGGGCCGCTTTACCCGAAGCATGAGACGCGGCCGGTCCGGCCGCCCGGGGGGAGATATGAGTTCCAGAAGAGCCGCAGCGGAAAAAAATCCGGGGAGCGGAAACAGATCCGGGATGATCGCGATCCTCCTGGTTGTGTGTCTGCTGTTTGCGGTTCTTTTTTTTGAGGGAATACGCCTGAAGCAGCGGATCGGCGACAACGACATGAGACGCCGTGAGCTCGAGACGGCGATTGAGGAAGAAAAGCACAGGACGGAATCCATCGAGGCGATGCGGGAATATATGCAGTCTGACGAGTATGTGAAGGAGGCTGCCAGAGACCGGCTCGGCCTGGTGGAGAGCGGAGAGCTGATATTCAAGCCCAGGGACTGATGACGGCAGAAGAGAAGGTAAGAGATCTGATCGGGAAGACCGGAATGCTGAAGGACGGGGACCGCGTGATCGCGGCTGTGTCCGGCGGCGCTGACTCGGTTTTCCTTTTTTTTGTGCTTCTGGATCTGACCCGTTCCATGAGGCTGGGTCTGACGGCGCTTCACGTGCATCACGGGATCCGGGGCGAGGAGGCGGACCGGGACGCCCGGTTTGTCCGGGCGCTCTGCGGGGCGCACGGAATTCCGTGCACGACCGTCGAAAGGGACGTCCCGGCGGAGGCCCGCCTCCTCGGGATGTCGGTGGAGGAAGCGGGAAGGAAGGCGCGATACGAGGCGCTTCGGGCCGAGGCGGAACGGCTGGGCGGGGCGAAGATCGCTCTCGCCCATCACAGGGACGACCTGGCCGAGACGGTCCTCTTCCGGATCGCCAGAGGAACCGGCATCAGAGGCCTGGCCTCGATGCGGCCGGTGAACGGGCCGCTGATCCGCCCGCTGCTTGGGGTCACCCGGGCCGAGATTGAGGAATCCCTGAGGCAGAGGGACATTTCCTGGATGACGGATTCTACGAACCGGGAGAACGACGCGGCCCGGAACCGTATCAGACACATCCTTCTTCCGCTCCTGGAGGAGCATGTCAACAGCCGCGCCGCGGACCATCTCGCGGATCTCGCCCGCCGGGCGGGGGAGGCCGCCGATTTCATCGCCGCCGAGGCGGCCGGGCGGCTCGGCCTTCACGCGTCCTTCAGCGGCGGCGCGTGCCTGCTGCGCGGCACGGTCCTTGAGGAATATCCCGCGGTCCGGAAGGAGATTTTCCGGATCTGCCTGGACAGGACCGGCGGCTCCGTGCGCGACGTGACGGAAAGACATCTCGAGGATCTAGGAGGTCTCTTCGGGAAGAAGACGGATGCCCGGCTTGACCTTCCCCACGGCGTGGAGGCGGTCCGGCGGCGGGAGGGCGTCGAACTGAAGAGGCGGGAGAGAACAGAGACGCCGCGGGAGGACGCCGCGCCGGAGCGCCGGCCCGGGATCGAAATCCCCGGGACGTTTCCCTTCGAGGCGGATTTCGGGGCCTGGCGTTTTTCCTGTGAAATCGAGGCCTTTCCCTCCCTTCCGGTTCCTCAAAAGAAGTATACGAAATGGTTCGATTATGATAAAATAAACGGTACGGCTGTGATCAGAACCAGAAGAAGCGGTGATTTCATCGCCGTCAACGCGGCCGGCGGCCGAAAGAAGCTTTCCGACTATTTTACGGATCAGAAGGTTCCTTCCCGCCTCCGGGACGGGATTCCCCTTCTGGCCGTCGGGAGCGAGATCCTCTGGGTGGTCGGAATGCGTGACAGCTGCGGATACCGGATTGACGGGACAACCGAGCGGGCCCTGCGCGTCCGCGCCTATTCCAATGACAAAGGAGCAGACTATGAATGAGAAGTTCAGCGTCATGATCAGCGAGCAGGAAGTGGAAAAGAGAATCGGCGAACTGGCGGAGGAAATCAGCCGGGATTACGCGGGAAAGACGATTCACATGATCTGCGTCCTCAAGGGAGGCGTCTACTTCATGACGGCGCTCTCCAGCAGGATCAGGGAGGACGTCCCCGTCACCCTTGATTTCATGTCTGTCTCCAGCTACGGGGACGACACCAAATCCAGCGGCGTCGTCAAGATCATCAAGGATCTCGACGAGCCCCTCGAGGGAAAGGACGTGCTGATCGTGGAGGACATCATCGACTCGGGCAGGACGCTTTCCTACCTGATCCAGATCCTCAAGGCGAGAAAACCGGCCTCCCTGCGTCTGTGCACCCTGCTCGACAAGCCGAGCCGCCGGGTCGCGGACGTCGGTATCGATTACAGAGGCTTTGTCATCGAGGACCGTTTCGTGCTGGGATGCGGCATGGATTACCAGCAGCGGTACAGAAACCTTCCCTACATCGCCGCTGTGGACTGAAACAGAAAACGGAGTGAATACTATTGCAGACCAGACCCATCAGAAGCCTGATTGTCTACGCGGTCGTGATATTCTGCTTCATGGCAGGATACCGGTACGTCACGAGACACACGGCGCAAACCGAAAACTACACCTACGCGGAATTTGTCTCCGACCTTGAGAAGAAGCAGGTCGCGTCCGTGACGATCCGGCCGAATTCGGAGGTTCCCACCGGACAGGTTTCCGCTGTCCTGAAAAGCGGCGTCTCAAAGAGCTTCTACGATACAGACGTCAACCTGATCCGCAGCCAGCTGGTTTCCGGCTATCCGGACGTGGAGCTGAAGATCAGCGACGTCGCCAAGGAGAGCATTTTTCTGACGACGCTGCTTCCCGTCGTCATATCGGCCGTGATGTTCCTCATCCTGATTTTCATGATGAGGGGCAGCGGGGGAGGCTCAAACGCCCAGATGATGAATTTCGGGAAGAGCAGGGCGCAGATCGCGGACGCGTCCTCCAACCGCGTGACCTTCCGGGACGTCGCCGGCCTTGCGGAGGAGAAGCAGGACCTGGAGGAGATCGTCGATTTCCTGAAGAACCCCGGAAAATACACAAAAACCGGCGCCCGGATCCCGAAGGGCGTCATCCTCGTGGGCCCTCCCGGAACGGGCAAGACCCTGATCGGGAAGGCGGTGGCGGGAGAGGCAGGCGTGCCGTTTTTCTCCATCTCGGGCTCCGACTTCGTGGAGATGTTCGTCGGCGTCGGCGCCTCCCGCGTGAGGGATCTGTTTGAGGACGCGAAGAAAAACCGTCCCTGCATCATCTTCATCGACGAGATCGACGCCGTGGCGAGGCGCAGAGGCGCCGGACTGGGCGGCGGGCACGACGAGAGGGAACAGACGCTGAACCAGCTTCTGGTGGAGATGGACGGCTTCGGCGTCAATGAAGGCATCATCGTCATGGCCGCGACGAACCGGGTCGATATACTGGATCCCGCGATTCTCCGCCCCGGCCGGTTTGACCGCAAGGTGGCGGTGGGAATGCCCGACGTGAAGGCCAGGGAAGAGATCCTGAAGGTTCACTCCGGCGGCAAGCCTCTGTCGGACGACGTGGATCTCCGCCAGATCGCCCAGACGACGGCCGGGTTCTCCGGCGCCGATCTCGAGAACCTGCTGAACGAGGCGGCGATCAACGCCGCGAAGGACAACCGGGCCTACATCGTCCAGGACGACATCCGGAAGGCCTTTGTCAAGGTGGGAATCGGAGCGGAGAAGCGCAGCAAGGTCATTTCCGACCGGGACAAGAGGATCACGGCCTATCACGAGGCGGGCCACGCGATCCTGTTCCATGTGCTGCCCGACGTCGGCCCCGTCTACTCGGTCTCGATCATTCCGACGGGACTCGGAGCGGCGGGCTATACCATGCCTCTCCCCGAGAAGGACGAGATCTTCAACACCAGGGGCAGGATGCTCCAGGACATCACCGTAAGTCTCGGCGGCCGCGTCGCGGAGGAGCTGATCTTCGACGATGTGACGACCGGCGCCTCCCAGGACCTCAAGACGGCCACCGCCGCGGCGAGGGACATGGTGACGAAGTACGGCTTTTCCGCCCGGCTCGGGCTGGTATCCTACGACGATTCCGGCGAAATCTTCGTCGGCCGCGACTACGAGAAGACCAAGTCCTTCAGTGAGAGCACGGCCGCCGAGATCGACGGAGAGGTCCGGGCCATCATCGACAGCTGCTACCAGGAGGCGCGGAGACTCATCGTGAAGTACAGAGACGTACTCGAGGCCTGCGCGGAGCTGCTGATCGAGAAGGAGAAGATCGGCAGAGAGGAATTTGAGGCCCTCTTTCATCCGGAGATGATCCCGGAAAACGACGAAGAGGAGACCGGCGGGACGGAGGGACTCATCCCGCGGGAGCTGCTCCCGGAGAGCGCCGGGGAAGAGAGCTGTGACGCGGAGGCGCTTCTCTCCCGGGAGATAAAAGCGGAAAGCGCCGAAGAAAAGACAGAGGAAACGGAAAGCGACGCGCCCGGCGGCCCTGACGGACCGGCCGAGGGGGCGCCGGAAGAGGAGGAGCGCTAGATCCTCCGGATCAGAACGGAAGGCGGGACAAACAGATGGGCACCAATCATACAGACAACGAGGGACGCATCCGTCAGTATATCACCCAGTTGAAACCGCCGTTCCGGAAAAATGCCGTCTTCAGCGATGAGACCGCTTACTACAGGACCCCGTTCGAGTGCCGGGAGGGCGACGACGTCACGGTGCGGATCCGCGTGATGCGGAACAACGCCGATTCCGTCTGGTTCATCAGCGGCGCGGTGCGGGAGCCCATGAGTCTCGGGGAGTCTGAGGGCGGCTTCGACTACTATGAATACCGGATCCGTTCCGTCTCGGAGACCGTGCTCTACTACTTCGAGATACAGCTCGGCAGAAACGTCTATTACTACAACAAGCTGGGCGTCACCAGGGATCTGTCCGAGAGAAATGCGTTCCGGATCGTTCCCGGCTTCCGCACGCCGGAGTGGGCCCGCGGGGCCGTCATGTACCAGATCTTCACCGACCGTTTCTCAAACGGGGAGCGCAGCAACGACGTCAGATCCGACGAGTTCGCCTACCTGGACGGCCATTCAAAGCATGTCGACGACTGGTACCAGGTCCCGGAGAACATGGACGTCCGCAATTTCTACGGAGGAGATCTGGAGGGAATCGAGCAGAAGCTGGACTATCTGCAGGATCTGGGCGTGGAGGTGCTCTACCTCAATCCCATCTTCGTCTCCCCGTCCAACCACAAGTACGATATCCAGGACTACGACCACGTCGATCCGCATCTGGCGAAGATCGTCCGGGACGGAGGATGTCTTCTGGCGCCGGGGGACAACGAGAATGTGGACGCCGAGTGCTATATTCTCAGGGTGACGGATCCGGAGAACCTGGAGGCCTCCAACCGGTATTTCGCGCATTTCTGCGAAGCGGTGCACGCGCGGGGGATGAAGGTGATTCTCGACGGAGTGTTCAATCACTGCGGCTCCTTCAACAAGTGGCTCGACCGCGAGCGCATCTACGAGAAAAACGGCGGCTACGACAAAGGCGCCTTTATCTGCGCGGACAGTCCCTACCGCAGCTTCTTCAAATTCAACAATGAGCACGCCTGGCCCTACAACGAGTTCTATGACGGGTGGTGGGGCTACGAGACCCTCCCGAAGCTCAATTACGAGGGAAGCGAAAAGCTGGTCGAGTATATTCTGAATATCGGCAGAAAATGGGTCTCCCCTCCCTACTGCGCGGACGGCTGGCGGCTGGACGTGGCGGCGGATCTGGGGCACAGCAGCGAGTTCAACCATCACTTCTGGAAGCTGTTCAGGAAAGCCGTCAAGGAGGCCAATCCGGACGCGGTGATCCTGGCCGAGCACTACGGCGAGACGCACGACTGGCTGAAGGGAGACGAGTGGGATACGGTCATGAACTACGACGCGTTCATGGAGCCGGTCTCCTGGTTCCTCACGGGAATGGAAAAGCACAGCGACCAGTTCCGGGAGGATATGCTGGGCAACGGGGATTCCTTCCGGGACGCGATGACCTACCATCAGGCCAGCTTCATGGGGCCCTCCCTGCAGTGCGCGATGAACGAGCTGGACAATCATGATCACTCGAGATTCCTCACCAGGACCAACCATATCGTGGGCCGGGTGTCGGACCACGGCCCGGAGGCGGCCTCGAGAAACGTCTGTCCCGCCGTGATGCGGGCGGCGGTGCTGATCCAGATGACCTTCGTCGGGGCACCGACCCTGTATTACGGGGACGAGGCGGGCCTCGCCGGCTTCACCGATCCCGACAACCGGAGAACCTATCCCTGGGGACGGGAGGACCAGAAGCTCCTGGATTTCTACAAAAAGGCCATCCGCCTGCACAAGAAATACAAGGTGCTGACGGACGGCTCCTACAAGGATCTGGGCAGCGGACGAAATCTGGTGGCCTACGGGCGTTTTTCACGCAGCGAATGTCTCGCGGCGGCCGTGAATGCCGATTCCTCACCGATCAAAATAAGCCTCCCTGTGTGGGAGGCCGGCGTACCCAGAGATAAGGACCTGGTCATGACGAGACGGCTGTCCACGTGGCAGGACGACTACTCGGACGAGCCGGAGACCGTGGAGGTGAACTCCGGCATACTGGAAATGGAGCTGCGGCCCCATGAGGCGGTCGTGCTGTATTACGGATCGGAGACCTGAACGCCGGGCAGCGACTCAAAGAAGGACGCGAGGGTCGTCAGAAGATAGGGGATCACCCAGATCAGGCTGATTCCGAAGGTGAGAAACGACAACAGAAGATAGCCGATAAAGGGCAGGAGCACTTTCAGCAGAGGAAGTCTCCTGCCTTTCATGACGTCTTTGGCCCGGCGAAGGGCGGGACCCGCTCCGAGCTGTCCGTCCTCCAGAAGATAATAGACGGAGGGCGCGAAGAAGATCCGCACGCAGAGCGAGGCGATCACGCCGGCCGCGGCGAGGACCGCGGCGGTCCGGACGCTGACGGCCGGGGAACCGGCCGCGGCTGAAATCAGGACCGGCAGCAGGAATGCGACGCCGGGGGCCGTCATCAGCAGCTCCACGATCAGAAAGCGGTCGGGCTGGGTTCTGAAGGGCTCGATCACGCGGCGCGGGTCGACGGTGTGCTTTCTCAGAAGATCCCTGAATACCAGGAGGCCTCCGTCGATCAGCACGGCGAGGAGGAGCTGAAGGATGAAGCCGGTGGCCAGGCTCATCCAGGCGGCGGCGTCACTGTCGTTTCTCCCGAACAGCCCCGTGATGACGGAACAGAGCAGGGAGGCGCACAGAAGGACGAGCGAGACGGCGGCCGCCTGGTTCCAGTGTCCCTTCAGGGCCTCCCTCGCGGCGTAAGACGCCGGCATTCCCGTCGTGTCTGTGTTGTTTTCGCGGTTGTATCTCATAGAGCACTCCCCTCTGAGGCGGTTCCGCGGGCCGTGCCCGCAGACGCGTCATCGGCGTTTCCCGGGCGGAAGGAGATCGTCAGCGGCCCGGACGGGATGGTTTCCCCTCCGCCCGCGGACCCGCCTTCCGCTCCCGTGGCGCTGCTGCTTCCGGCTGTTTCAGGAGCGCCGGCCGCGGCGCCGCTGTTTCCGGCCGCTTCCGGAGTGCCGGCCGTGGCGCCGCTGCTTCCGGCTGTTTCAGGAGCGTCTCCCGTG
>CACYDL010000191.1 GCA_902773195.1 uncultured Lachnospiraceae bacterium | reverse complement strand
GGGGGAACCGGCGCCGCCGGCCCGGGCGCGGCCGGCGGGGATTCATAGCGGAAGAGGACGATCATGGCGAATATTCTGGTGGTGGAAGACGACAGAAATATGAGGCTGCTGACGGAGGCGAGGCTCTCCGGGCGCTATCACGTGTTGTCCGTCAGCGACGGACGGGCGGCCCTGGAACGGGTGCGGGGAGGCGGGATCGACCTCGTCGTGGCCGACATCATGATGCCGGTGATGAACGGATACGAGCTCCTCAGGACGCTCCGCGCGGAGGGCTGCGACGTGCCCTTTCTGCTGCTGACCGCGAAGGAGACCACGGAGGACAAGAAGAAGGGCTTCGAGCTGGGCGCGGACGACTATATCACCAAGCCCTATTCCGCGGAGGAGCTGATCTGGAGAATCGACGCGATCCTGCGCAGGGCCAATATCTCCCGGGAGAAGAAGATCATCTGCCGGGGAACCGTGATCGACTCCGAGAAGCACGCCGTCTACACGGAGCACGAGTACATCGAGATGCCGAAGAAGGAGTTCGACCTGCTGTTCCGGCTGATGTCCTATCCGGAGCACATCTTCTCCAAGGATGAGCTGCTGGACAAGGTCTGGGGCTACAACTCGGACAGCGGCGAGGAGACGGTGAAGACCCACGTCAGCCGCATCAGAAACCGCCTCAGGGACATCACGGATTTCAGGATCGTCACGGTAAAGGGTCTGGGATACAGGGCGGAGATCGATGAAGAAAACAAAGAGGATTGACAACCTGAAAATATCCGGGGCCAGGACGCTGTTCGGGCAGATGATCTTCCCGACGATCCTGGTCCTGGTGACCGCGCTGGGCTCCTGGATCCTGATGACCTGGATCGTCCAGGACAAGGCGGGCATCAACAGCACCTACAAGGCGGCCTGGATCGAGATCGCGGGGACCCTGGGCATCATGGCCCTGATCCTGGTGCCCCTCAATCTGGTCCGGTACTTCCGGAGGGTGCGGGAGCTGCGGGTTCTCTCGGAGGCCATCGGCAGCGTCGCCGACGGCAATTTCGGCTACCGGATCAACACCGGCACCTCCGGGACCCGGGGGAGCATGCTACCGGTCTACCGCGGCTTCAACAAGATGTGCGAGGAGCTGGAGAGCGTGCGCATCCTGAAGGACGACTTCATCAACAGCTACTCCCACGAGTTCAAGACGCCCATCGCCTCGATCAACGGCTTCGCCGACCTCCTGCTCACGAGGGATCTTGGCGAGGAGGAGAGGGACGAGTACCTCCGGATCATCCGGGACGAATCGGCGAGACTGTCCAGGCTGACCCACGACACGCTGGTTCTCTCCCGCCTCTCGGCGCTCCAGATCATCCCGGACCTGGACACCTACGATCTCGGGGAGCAGATCCGGCAGTGCTCCATCATCCTGTCGAGGGACTGGCTCGAGAAGAAGATCACCTTCTCCGGCGAGTTCATTCCCGCGATGTACCGCGGAAACCGGGAGATCATGCAGCACCTGTGGCTGAATCTTCTCGGAAATGCCGTCAAGTACACCCCCTCCGGAGGCGAGATCTCCGTCGTCATGAGGAAGCGGCCGGACGGCATCGAGACCGCGGTGGCGGACACGGGCATCGGGATGAGCGAGGAGACGGCGGCGCACCTCTTCGAGGCCTACTACCGGGGCGACGAGAGCCACTCCGAGGCCGGCCTCGGCCTGGGGCTGGCCGTGGTGAAACGGATCCTCGAGCTCTGCGGGGGCACCATTTCCGTGGAAAGCAAGCTCGACGTGGGCAGCACCTTCACCGTCTTTCTCCCCGTCTCCCAGAAGAACGCCCGGGAGCCGGCGGCCTGAAGGTAAATTTTTGGTAAACGAATCCCCTCCGAACGTTCACGTTCCCTGAACCCGGCTCTGGTACGATAATCATGAATTATCATGCCGGAACGCGAAAAGGCGCCGCCCTCCGCGGGTGGAGGCGGCGCCCCCGCCGGAAGAATTTTATATAAAGACAGCAGGGCAGGAGGAGATCCTTTATGAAGTGGAGAATAGTCTGCGATTCAAGCTGTGATCTTAAGGAATACGCGGGAGACGGGTTCAGCTACGCCAGCGTCCCGTTCATCATATCGATCGGAAGCCGGGACTTTGTGGACGACGATACCATCGCCGTCGACAACATGGTCTGCTGCATGGAGAAGGAGACGGGCGTCGCCCACACGTCATGTCCTTCCCCGGGACTGTGGCACGAGGAATTCGTGAAGGCGGACCGGGTGATCGCGGTGACGATCTCCAAGGAGCTTTCGGGCAGCTACAACAGCGCCATGACCGCCAGGGAGATCGCCCTCGAGGAGGATCCCGGCAGAAAGATCGCCGTCATCGACACGCTGGCGACCGGCCCCAACGCGGTGATGCTCGTCCAGGCGCTGAGCGGCATGATCGGCAGCGGGATGGATTTTGAGGAGGTCGTCGCGGAGGCCGAGAAGCTGGTGAAGGAGATGAAGATCGTCTTCACCCTGTGTTCCTTCGACAACCTGGTCAAGAACGGCCGGATGAACCGCATCACCGGATTTCTCGCGGAGAAGCTGAGAATGTGGGGCATCGGCATCGGGGATCCCAACGGCAGGATCGAGATCATCGGCAAGGCGCGGGGACTGAAGAAGATGTTCGCGCAGGTGCTCCAGGACATGGAGAGGCGGCGCAGCAGCGTCCGCAAGGTCGTCATCAGCCACTGCGGCAACGCGGACGCGGCGGAAGCACTCGGACAGAGCATCCGGGAGAAGTGGGCGGACGCGGCGGTGGAGATCCTTCAGACCAGGGGTCTCAACAGCTTTTACGCCGAGAGAGGCGGGCTCATCATAGGCTACGTCTGATCGTTCGTGCCACAGGTCCCGGACATCAGGGACCGGGAGAAAAAT
>CACYDL010000190.1 GCA_902773195.1 uncultured Lachnospiraceae bacterium | reverse complement strand
CATCCTTGAAGCCGGCACATTCGCGCCGACGGGAAGAGGCCTGCAGTCCCCGCTGATCGTTGCGGTTCAGAATCCTGAAACCGTCGCTAAGATCGAAAAGCTGAATGCAGCCGTGATCGGCAATCCGGATGCGCACACGTTCTATGGTGCTCCGACCGTCGTCGTTGTTTTCGCGGATTCCGAGAGCCCGCTCGGCGTCTCTGACGCGAACCTCGTGATCGGCAATATGCTGAATGCTGCGCATGCGGTAGGCGTGGATTCCTGCTATATCTGGCGCGCAAAGGAATCCTTTGAAAGCGAAGAGGGAAAGGCGCTCAAGAAAGAATGGGGAATTCCGGAAAACTATCAGGGTGCCGGAAACGTGATTCTCGGATACGGAAAACCGGAAGGATTTAAGGAAGCCGCGCCCAGGAAAGAAGGGTATATAAAAAAGGCGTGAAGCTGTTTGCCTGGACGAACAGTGAATAAAAGAAAAGTGTCTAAGAAGTTGGTAGTGTCAAGTGATCTATGAAAAACCAATCCATTTTCATATTGCGGGGGGAAAAATATCGACCAAAGAACAATTTGCAGAAAGGAAAAGCATCGAGTTTATCGGGAGCCGGGAAATGCCGTAAAATGGGTGTTTCCCGGTATTATTTTTTCAGCCGCCCGCGCTGGCCTGCTTTGGTTATAAATCCCAAAAAGCCGGATAAATGTGATAGAATAGGTTTACGCATGATACATGTCCAGGAACAATGAAAGGAAGGCGGCATGAGCAGAATCAAGGATCTGCAGAAGTATGTTCACAAGATATTGAACTGCGTGGATGACACCCAGAAGAGGAGCAGCGCCATCGCCCATCTTCACGGCGTATCCCTTGCGGCCGTCATGATTGCAAAGAAGCGCGGGGAAAATGCGGAACTTGCAGCAATGGCCGGCCTGCTTCATGATCTCTATGCGTATAAGAGCGGATCGTATGACGATCACGCGTCTAAAGGCGCGGATTATGCCGGGGAAGTGCTGGAAGAGCTGGAGCTCGTATCACCCGAAGAGCGGGACTGCATCTGTTCCGCGATCCGGCATCACGACAGCAAAGACACTGTGGATTCGTCATTTGACGAGGTTCTGAAGGATGCAGACGTGATACATCATTCTCTGGGGGATCCGACCAAAGAAGTGAAAGAGCATGAACGCGCCAGATACAGGCAGCTGTGCAGGGAGTTTGGGTGGTAAGAGCTGATTCGTGCAGGATTAAGCTTCGGAATCTAGATACGATCGACAAGGGCAGGGGACGTCTATGATTACAAATGATAAAGGGATTGTGGAACTGAAGCATTTCATCCTTCGCGAGCTGTGCCGCGAGGCGTGGGTCGAAAAGGAACTGACGCTTGAGAGCCGGGAAAAGCTGGTTTATTCGATCAGCCCCGGACCAAAGCCGGAATACCGCTGCTGCATCTATAAGGAGAGGGAAATCATCCGCGGCAGAATCCGGCTGGCGATCGGGCAGGATCCGGATATTAACAGGCCGTCGAAAAACGTCGTGGCGGTGATTCCTGCTGCCTGTGACGACTGTCCGATTCAGGAGTATATGGTGACGGACGTCTGCCGGTTCTGCCTTGGGAAGGCCTGCCTCAACGCGTGCAAATTCGGCGCCATCCGCCCGGGATCGACACGGATGCAGATCGATCCGGACAAATGCAAATCCTGCGGCATGTGCGCGAAATCCTGCCCGTTTGAGGCGATCGTGCACCTGGAGAGGCCCTGCAAGAAGGTATGCCCGGTGGACGCCATCTATTACGACGAGCAGGGACACTGGGTCATCAACGACGAAAAATGCATTCACTGCGGACACTGTATTCACAACTGTCCGTTCGGCGCGATCGGTTCGAAGATATACGCCGTGGAAGTGATCAAGGCCATCAAAAACGGAAAGCGCGTGATTGCCATGTGCGCGCCGGCCACCGAAGGACAGTTCGGCAAGGAAATCAATATGGCCGCCATAAAAGCAGCCCTGAAGAAAGTGGGCTTCGCCGACATGGTTGAGGTGGGGCTCGGAGGAGACATGACCGCCGCCTATGAAGCGGAAGAATGGACTGAAGCCAAAAAAGAAGGCCGCAAAATGACGACCTCCTGCTGCCCGGCGTTCACCTCTCTTCTGCATCACGAGTTCCCGGAGCTGTATGAGAAGAATAAATCCGATATCGTTTCGCCGATGGTGGCGGTTTCGCGCTATCTGAAATCACAGGATCCGGACTGCGTGACCGTATTCATCGGACCCTGTATCGCCAAAAAGGCCGAGACAATGAACGAAAAAATCGCAGACCGGCCGGACTATGCGCTGACATACGGAGAACTGGTGGCGCTCCTGGATTCCAGAGACGTCGAGCTTGTGCCGGTGGAGGAGGACTATCAGGAGGCGTCCCTCTACGGCAAGAAGTTTGCCGGCTCCGGCGGCGTGGCCGCCGCCGTACTGGAAGCCATGCAGGAAATGGGAGAGGATACCTCGGATATCACTCTTCTGACGTGCGCCGGCGGAGCAGAGTGCCGGAAGGCGCTGATGATGCTGAAATCAGGAAGACTGAAAGAGGACTTTATCGAGGGCATGATGTGCCCCGGAGGCTGTGTCGGCGGTCCCTCCAAGCATCAGGTGGAGACGCTGGTGACGCGCGCCAGAGGGGAGCTCCTGGCAAAAGCCGACAGGCGGAAGGTGCTGGAGAATCTGAAAAATTACCCGATGGATCAGTTCTCCATGTACCGGGACGGACACATGGTTCGTTCAGACGAAAAAACGGATTAGACACGGTCATGGATGTTTTTGTACATATGTTCAGCGGCCCGGGCGGCGCGGTCCCCTTTTGACAGACAGCGGATCAGGAGACAGAACCTATGGAATATCAGAGCTTGAACGGGACGTGGGAGCTGACCGGCAAAGACCGGACTCCTGTGAAGGGACAGATCCCCGGATCCGTGTACTCCTTTCTCCTCGACGCGGGCGGGATGGAGGACCCTTACTACCGGGACAATGAGCTGAAGGCGCTTCCGCTCATGGAAGAGGATTACACCTTCGGAAGGACGTTCGATCTGCCGGAAAATATCGCGGGATGCGCCCATCAGGTGCTGCGGTTTGACGGGATCGACACGCTCTCGGACGTGTTCCTGAACGGCGTGCGGCTCGGCAGCACCGACAATATGCACGTCGCGTGGGAATATCCGGTCCGCGGCCTTCTAAAGGAAAAGGACAACCGTCTGACGGTGACGACTCGTTCTCCCCTGCGCTTTATCCGGGAGGAGGATCGGAAGCATCATCTCGGCGGATCCGTCGAGGCGATGCGCGGCTTCCCGCACCTCCGGAAGGCGCACTGCATGTTCGGCTGGGACTGGGGGCCCCGCCTCCCGGACCAGGGAATCTGGAAGGACGTGGGGCTGCTCGGCTGGAATGACGCGCGCATTCTCGACGTCCGCGTGAAGCAGGAAATCCTGACGGAGGAGGGCGTACCGGTCTGCGAGGATCCGGACGGCGGAAGAGCGGCCCGCGAGGGCCGCGCCGAGGCGTATCTGACGGTGGAAGTGATCACGGAAGGCACTCCGGGGGAGACACGTCTTGCGCTGACGTCGCCGGACGGGCAGACCTGGTCTCTTCGGCCCGGCGAGCGCTTCGCCGTACCGTCTCCCGCCCTCTGGTGGCCGAACGGACTGGGCGGACAGCCGCTCTATACGCTTCGCGCCGCCGTCTTTTCCCCGGCGGCCCCGCCCGGCGAAGAAGACCGGCCTGAAAAGGCCGCCGGACCGGGACAGGACCCGCGCGGAAAAGCCGGACGGGAGGAGAATGCGCGTGAGAGTGCCTTCGGACGGGAGGAGGACCCGCGTGAGAACGCCTTCGGACGGGAGGAGGATGCGAGGATACTGCGCATCGGGCTTCGGAGCGCCACGGTGCTCCGCAGGAAGGACCGGTGGGGCGAGACCTTCGCCGCCACGGTCAACGGGCAGCCGTTTTTCTCCATGGGCGCAGATTATATTCCCGAGGACAACATTCTCTCAAGGAGAAGCAGGGAACGGACGAAGGCCCTGCTGGAGGACTGCCGCGACGCGCATTTCAACGCCATCCGCGTATGGGGCGGCGGTTTCTACCCGGACGACGATTTCTTCGACCTGTGCGACGAGATGGGCCTCGTCGTGTGGGAGGACCTGATGTTCGCCTGCGCCAATTACCGTCTGACGGATTCCTTTGTGAAGAGTATCACGGAGGAGATCCGGCAGAACGTGCGGCGGCTCCGTCATCACGCGAGCCTTCTTCTGTGGTGCGGCAACAACGAGATGGAGCAGTTCGCCCTTGAGAGGGCCTTCGACGGCACGGACGAGACGGCCGCCGACTATCTGATTCAGAACGAGTATATCATCCCCGCCATCCTGCGGGAGGAGGACCCGGAGCGGTTTTACTGGCCGTCTTCCCCCTCGTCGGGCGGGAAGTTTGACGAGCCCCGCGACCCGGACAGGGGCGACGTGCATTACTGGGACGTGTGGCACGGCGGCGTGTCCTTTACCGGATACCGGGACTACTGCTTCCGGTACCTGTCGGAGTTCGGGTTCCAGTCCTTTCCGGCGATGGAGACGATCCGCTCCTTCACGCGCCCGGAGGACCGCAATATCTTCTCGCGCGTCATGGAGATGCATCAGAGAAACAGCGGGGCGAACGGGAAGATCCTGACGTACCTGTCGCAGAATTATTTGTATCCGGGCAATCTCTCCCTGCTGGTCTACGCGTCGCAGCTCCTGCAGGCGGACGCCATCCGTTACGGCGTGGAGCACCTGCGGAGAAACCGCACCGACATGCGCTGCATGGGCGCGATCTACTGGCAGCTGAACGATATCTGGCCCGTGGCGTCCTGGTCGTCCGTGGACTATTACGGACGGTGGAAGGCGCTGCACTACAGCGCGAAGCGCTTCTTCGCGCCGGTGCTCTTGAGCTGTGAGGAGAAGAGTCTGCCCTCGCTGGGCAGGACCTGCATCAGCGAGCCGGAGAAGGTCGGATTTTCCGCGAGACTCTGTGTCTCCAACGAGACCTTCGAGACGGTGGAGGACACGGTGATCTGGGAGCTTCGGACGCCGGACGGCAAAATCGAGAGGGAAGGGCGCTTCGAGGCGCGCACGGAGCCCTTTTCGGCGCAGGCTTTCCCGGAGATCGGTCTCGCGGACATCGACCCGGTGAGGCATCACCTCTCTTTCCGCCTGGAGAAGGCGGGCTCTTCCGGAAGCGTCCTGTTCGCCGCGCCGAAGCATTACGCTTTTGCGGACCCGCAGCTTCGGGTAAGGGCCGACGCCTCCGGCGAAACGGTCACCGTCACGGCGGACGCGTACGCGCGGTCCGTGGAGATTCTGTCCGGGGACGGCAGCCTGCTCCCGGAGGACAACTATTTTGATATGGAGCCGGGGAGCAGGACGCTCCGGGTGCTCCGCGGGAGCACGGACGGCCTCACCGTCCGCAGCGTCTACGATATCCGGTAAGCGGCGGCACGGTAATCATCAAAACGAGTTTTCAAGGAGTCAGAAGATGAAAAAACGGAATACCGGGAGTTGGCCCGGAAAGGTAAGATCCATCCTTTCCCTGGCGGTATCCGCCGCGGTGATCCTGACGTCCCCGTCCTTCGGAGCGGCCGCTTCTGCCGAAGAAATCCCGGAGGACGAGGATTACTGCGTCGAAATTCAGGACGAGCCGGCGGCTCCGTCGGAGGAGCCGGACGTGGATTTCCTTGCCGTGGACGAAGAACCGGAGTTTTTCTTCGAGGAAGAGACGGAGGAGGAGTTTGCGGAGAGCACGGCAGAAGAGACCGAAGAGCTCGTCGTGACGCCCGACGGCACGGCGGACGATCCGGCCGGGGCGGCGGCTTCCGAAGACGAATCAGACGCGTTTCTTGAAACCGCGGCCGAGGAAACCGCCGATGACGCGGAGGACGAACCGGAAGAGCCGGAAGAATCAGCGGACGGGACGCCGGATACGGCCGAAGCCGCGGAGGAAAGCGCTGACGACGCGGAAGCCGACGCCCTGGAGGCGGAGGACCCCGGGGCATTTTCCGACGGCACGGACTCTGACGCGGTGTATGAGGGCGGCGAAGAGGGCCTGGAGACGGTCCTGGTCGCCCGGCAGGAGGAAGAAGCGGTTGTCGTGGGCGGCGCCGACGACAACGATGAACTGTTTGAAGGATACCTCGCCGGGGAAGTATTTCATCTTGCGGGGGCACCCTCCGGCTATTCCAATACACATCTGAGCGGCACGGATGCCGTGATCTATCAGAAGCTGAGGGAGTATATCGCGGAGGTCGCGGCAGGGACGCGTACCTCCACCGTGTTCGAAATCCCGGTGGAAGAGATGGGATTCGAAGCCACCGAGTGGACAGCCGAAGAGCTCGGAGTCGAGGAAATCCTGACGGATGGAGAACTTAACGAGGACGCAGTGCAGGCGGTACTGGAAAAGACGGCCTTTGACTTTGACCTGATCAACAACGCCCTGCTGTCAGACTGCCCGTATGAACTATACTGGTTTGAAAAAACCGCCAAAAGCAGGTGTAAAGGGTTGAAGATCTATGCCAGTTACACGGATGGATATGAAGATACATTGATCCGCGTCTCGGGCTCCTGTACCTTCTTCTTCCCGGTCGATTCCGGTTACAGTGCCGGCGAGGACTATACCGTGGATCCCACCGCGGTTCAGACCGCACAGACGGCGGCCGCCCATGCGGAAGAGATCGTGGAGAGCCATGCTTCGCTTTCGGATTTCAAAAAGCTCACGGCCTATAAAGATGAGATCTGTTCCCTGGTATCCTACAATGATGATGCCGCGGCCGGAAACGCCGACTCCCTCAATCCGTGGCAGCTTGTCTGGATCTTTGACGGGGATCCCTCCACGAACTGCGTCTGCGAAGGCTATGCCAAGGCCTTCCAGTATCTTTTCAGCCTCTCTTCTTTTAAGAGGGATATCGACAGCCGGCTGGTGAGCGGAGAGATGGGAGGCGGCACAGGGGCCGGGCCGCATATGTGGAACATCGTCCGGATGGAGGATCAGAAGAACTATCTGGTCGACGTCACCAACTGCGACGCCGGCAGCATCGGCGCGGATGATCTGCTGTTTCTCGCGGGAACCGCGGAGAGAGACGAGGAGTCCGGGTATGTATTCGACTGCGGAGGCAGCCGTGTGACCTACTGGTATGAAGATAAGACACTGGCGTACTACCGTCCGGAAGAGCTTGCTCTGGCGGAGGAGAAGTATACCCCCGGAGAGGAGGACCCCGATTACTTCACCATCGAAGACGGAGTGCTGGTAAGCTACAGCGGCCCCGGCGGCGAGGTTGTCATTCCGGACGGCGTGACAGGAATCGGGAGCGGTGTCTTTTCGGGCAGCGGCGTGACAAGCGTGGTGATACCGAACGGCGTGAAACGCATTGAAGCCCGCGCTTTTGAATTCTGCTCCGGTCTGAGCAGCGTCACTTTTCCGGAAGGGCTCGAGGCCATCGGAAACGACGCGTTTTTCTCATGCGGCAGTCTTGCCGACGTCACGATTCCTGACGGCCTCACCGACATCGGCTCAAGAGCGTTTTGGGGCTGTACGGGCCTGACGGCCGTCTCCCTTCCGGAGAGCCTGAGAAATCTGGGACAGGCTGCGTTTTCAGAATGCAGCAGCCTGACGTCCTTCACGATTCCCGACGGCCTGACGAAGATTGAAGCGAATACCTTCAGTGACTGCACCGGCCTTACGAGCGTCACGATCCCGGATTCGGTCACTTCCATCGGCGATGACGCGTTTTCGGGATGCACAGACCTGGTGATCCACTGCTCATCGGACGCGGAATATGTGATATCCTATGCGGAGAATCACAGCATCCCCTATGTCACGGATGCCGGAAGCGTAAAGGACATCGCCCTGTGCGACGTGCAGCTTGACGGCTCCTCCTTTACCTACAGCGGGGAGCGCATCGAGCCGGCCGTATCCGTGAGAGACGGGGGCGCGGCGCTGGAGAAAGACACAGACTATCTTGTCTCTTATCAGGACAACACCGACGCGGGTGAGGCGAAGGTGCTCGTGGAGGGAACAGGCGCCTATGGCGGGACGGTTGAAAAGACGTTCGTCATAGAGCCTGCTTCCGTCGAGGACGCGGAAGTCGCCGGACTGAGCGCCGCGGCTTATACCGGGAGCGCGGTCACGCAGACGCCTGTCGTGAAGCTGGGAACAGTGACGCTGGAAGAGGGGACGGATTACACTGTCGCCTATAAGAACAATAAGAACGTCGGCCTTGCGTCTGTAACGATCACCGGAACAGGCAACTACGCCGGCAGCAGGACGGCGGAATTCCGGATCTGCTTCAAGGATGTGCCGATGACGCACAGCTTCCATAAGGCGGTCTACTGGGCGGCGGATAAGAAAATAACCACGGGATACTCGGGAGCGAGGGCCGGCCTCTTCGGCGTCAACGACGACATCACCCGCGGGCAGGTGGTGACGTTCCTCTGGAAGATCGCGGGAAATCCCGCCCCGGCGAAGAATACCCAGACCTTCAAGGACGTGCCGACGACGCACAGCTTCTACAAGGCCATCCAGTGGGCGGTTGAGCAGGGCATCACGTCGGGCTATTCAAACGGAAAATTCGGCCCGAACGACAACTGCACGAGAGGGCAGATCGCGACGTTCCTGTGGAAATACGCGGGGAAGAAGGCACCGGCGAAAAATACGCAGACCTTCTCGGACGTGCCGACGACGCACAGCTTCTACAAGGCGGTCCAGTGGGCGGTCGAGCAGGGCATCACGTCGGGTTTCGCGGACGGCAGCTTCGGCGTGACCAGGACCTGTACGAGAGGGCAGTGCGTGACGTTCCTGTACAAGATGCTCCGGTAATCAGGAATACGAAGCAGGGGAAATCCCGGAGAATTATCATGGCGCAGGAAATGTGATTTTCGGATACGGAAAGCCTGAGGGGACCGGGAAGGCGGCTCCGAGGAAAGGGGGATACGTGAAGAAGGTATGAAGAAAAGGCTCTACACGAAAAGAATCTGCCTCATAGCGTTTTTGGCTGCTCAGCCTGCTTGTGATCGGCGCGCTGTTTTTTCAGAGAGAAAAACGCACCTCATATGAAAACGCGCAGAGAGAGTTCCTCGTGCAGGCAGAAACGACGGCCCGGCAGGTTCCGTCCATTGTTTATAATGCTGTGAACTCCCGGGTTGCCCTCCTGAAAATGCAGAATGCCAAGCTGGACGCCCTGTCTCTGGCCCTGGAGAGAACGAGGGAAAACTCATCGCGACAGATTCGCCCTATGATCATGTTTCTGTCAGGTCGGGCGATCCCTTCTACGCTCTTCTGGTGAACCGGGAGGAGATGACAGGCACCCCGGCGCGGGACGACGCGTCCGGGCAGTATCTGTTGAAAGCAGGCGTGTCGCTGCGGGACAAGGACAACAAATGCAGCGGCCGGATAAATTCGGACGACCTGACCACGGTAACGATCAATGTCGACGTGAGAGAATCCCTGGAACGTGTCGAGAGTGTTATAGAGCAGGAGCTGCCGCGGATGCACGAAGAGATGTGCGAAGCGATAGGGGAGTCCTTCAGAGGTCCGATCTACAAAGGAGTAAAGCAGATCGCCGGATGCGGGATGGAACTTACCTTTGTCTTCTATTGCAAGGGCCAGCACTACCAGACGCTCTCCGCCATGCTGAACCGCGGGCTGAAGCTCATGTGCGAGCAAAACGATATCGCGATCGCGGCGCCGCAGATCACCGTAAACGGAACGCGGTAACCACGGAGCGGAAAGAGGTCTTTCACGGAGAAAACGAACCGGGCAGAACGCATAACCTCTTCGGTTATGATTCTGCCCGGTTCGTTCGTTACTTCGTGAATGGCATATCTGCCCGGTTCATTCGTTATTTTGTGAATGGCATATCTGTCCGGTTCTGTCCGGCGCTGTGCGGCGCTGCCTTCTGTTCAGGCTCAGTTATAGTTTTCGCCGTAATCCTCGCCTGTCCATTCCTGATCGCCCGTATCCTCATATTCATAGTCGGGGTTCTCGCCGTAATCCTCGCCTGTCCACTCCTGATCGCCCGTATCCTCATAT
>CACYDL010000189.1 GCA_902773195.1 uncultured Lachnospiraceae bacterium | reverse complement strand
TCACAGGGGATCCGCCATGAAAAAACGAGCTGTAAGACCTGCCCGGAACGGGCGGTGTTACAGCTCGCCTTTTTTGTTGTGAAAGCTCCCGGAGGAGGTGCCTGCGCCGTCTTCCGTGTGCCTTGCGTGCGCGGCCGGCCATCCTTTGCCTGTGCGGGTGTTATCCGCGTGCGCGGCCGGCCTTTGCCTGCGGGTGTTATCCGCCTGAGCGGTCGGCCCTTGCCTGCGCGGTCGCGATCCGCCTGACAGACGGCGGCCGAAGCGGCAGCCGGGTCAGACCTTGTCCGCCAGCAGATCCGCGAGAATGTCGATGCAGCGCTGGACGCCGATGGAGCCGGTGTCGAGACAGATGTTGTAGTCCCGGGCGTCGCCCATCTCGTGTCCCGTGTAGGCGTGGTAGTAGGTGTTTCTCCAGCGGTCTCTTTTCTCGATGTACTTGTCGATGTCGGTCTTTCCGTTTTCGTTCAGCTCCAGCGCGCGCTTCCTGCGGTGCTCGATGTCCGCGTAAAGAAATACGCTGAAGGACGGAATGCCTTCCTCGCGGAGAATGATGTTGGAGCAGCGTCCGACGATGATGCCGGGCTTTTTGGCCAGGTCGAGAATGACCTCCCGCTGCGCCTCGAAGATGGCGTCGTAGGAGCTGTTGTAGATGTTGGTGCTGAGGAACTGGTTGATGAATTTTCTGCCGTCGCTCATGTCCTCGCCTTCGCGCTTCACGTCTTCCTCCGAGTAGCCGCTGAGCTTCGCGGTCATCCTGACGAAGTCGATGTCATAGAACTCGAGGCCGAGCTTCTCGGAGAGGCCGCGCGCCACCGTGCGTCCTCCGGCACCGTATTCCCTGCTGATGGTGATAATCATAGTATTATCTCTCCTATCCTCTTAGGTGTGGTTTTGAAAAGGTCCGGGGCGGAGTTTCTCAGGCCGCCGCGGCTTTCTTCCTCTGAAGCTCCAGGACGAAAATCAGAGCCGTGACCGCGATTCCGATGATATCCGTGACGGTTCCCGGGTAGATCAGCATGAGTCCCGCCACCGCCAGGATGATGCGCATCGGTATATTCAGTACGGTCAGCATGTAGGATTCCAGCGCCGCGGAGATCGCGTACATGCCTATGACGCTGGTGATGATGATCATGATGAATTCGCCCGGATTCGTGTCGATGAGAAGCATGGCGGGATTCAGGCAGAACATGTAGGGAATCAGGAACGCCGCGATGGCCAGCTTCGACGCGTTGAGCGCGGTCCTCATCGGATCGGACTTCGCGATGGCGGAACCCGCGTAGGCGGCCAGGGCCACCGGGGGCGTGATGTCCGCGACGATGCCGAAGTAGAAGACGAACATGCTCGCGCAGATCGAGTTGAGCCCCATGCCCGTCGTCAGGATCGGCGCGCAGGTGGTGGCCATGATGATGTAGGTCGCCGTGGTGGGAACGCCCATTCCCAGGATGATGCAGCAGAGCATGGTCAGCACGAGGGCGATCATCAGGTGTCCGTGGGAGACGCCGACGATGGCCGAGATGAAGACCTGGCCGAGACCCGTCATCGTGACGACGCCGGCGATGATGCCGGCGATACCGCAGGCGACCGCGATGCTTAAGGTGTTGCGGGCGCCGGTGACGAGGGCGTCGAGGAACTTGGAGGGCGTCATCCGGTGTTCTTTGTCAAAGAGGCTGACGACGATGCACAGGACCGTCGCGATGATGGCCGCGCGGCTCATCGTGTAGCCGGCGATGATCAGGTAGACCAGCGCGATCAGCGGGATCAGAAGATAGATCTTCGGCAGGATCTTCTTCACCTGGGGCAGGTCTTCCTTCGGGATGCCCTTGAGGCCGAGGCGCTTCGCGCGCAGATGGACCATGAGGAAGATGCCGGTGAAGTACAGCACCGCCGGGAGGATGGCCCGGACGACGATGTTGGAGTAGGGGACGCCGACCATTTCCGCCATCAGGAACGCCGCCGCGCCCATGATCGGGGGCATGATCTGTCCTCCGGTGGACGCCGCCGCCTCGACGGCTCCGGCGAATTCACCGGGATAGCCTGTCTTCTTCATCATCGGGATCGTGACGGAGCCGGTGGTCACGGTGTTGCCGACGCTGGAGCCGGAGACCATTCCGCAGAGGGCGGAGGAGATGACCGCGACCTTGGCGGGACCGCCGGAGGCCGCTCCCGCGAGGCAGTTGGCGCACTGGATGAAGAAATCCGCGATGCCCGTCGTCTCGAGGAACGCCCCGAATATGATGAACAGGACGATGTAGGTGCTGCAGACGCCGATCGGGGTGCCGATGACGCCGCCGGTGGTGTAGAAGAGGTTGTAGACGATGATTTTCAGAGACTTGCCTACCGCGAACGAGTAGATGATGAAGCAGGCCGCCACGATCAGGATCGGGATGCCGGTGACGCGCCGGCAGCACTCGGCGAGGACCAGGATGCCGATGACGCCGAGCCAGACCTCAAGGGTCGAGATGCGGATGCCCCGGTTGATGATGACGCGGTAGTTGGCGACGAAGTAGAAGAAGCTCCCCGCGCCGGCCGCGGCAAGAAGAATGTCGTAGACCGGGACGAAGTTGACCCTCTGGGGCTTCCCGCTGAATTTTTTCGCCGGGAAGAGAAGGAAGACAAAGATGATCACCATCCCGAGAAACAGGGAACGTCTGACCCGCTCGTCCCAGACCGAAAACAGGTTCATGTAGACCATGAACAGGGAGAACCCGGCCAGGAGCACCTTGATAATAACGGAAGGAACGCCTTCCCACGGCCGGACGTTGGATTCCCGGTCGTATTTCTTCATAATTTCCTCGACATCTGCCGCAGTGCCGTTTTCTGCGGCGGCGGGGACGCCGTTCATATTCTCATCCATTCTGCTGTCTTTCATTGTTTATCCTTTCCCCGGAATACGCCGCCGGTCTCGAGGGTGAACTGCACCATCGCGTTTCTGCCGCACAGGCCGCGAAGGCTGATCTCCTCTCCGCCGACCGTCAGCGTGTGGTCGGAGACTGTCCCGACAAAATAGATCAGATCCTCCATTTTCCGGTCAAATCCCGAGACGATCATACTTCCGTCCTCGCCGTATTCCAGCGTCTCATTTCCTTCAAGCTCGGTCTGGACGCCTGCGCCGAAGCCGTAGTAGACGGTTCTCACGACATAGATCCCGTCCCGGCGGATCTCGTAGAAATCTGTCACGGGCGTCCTGTTCACCGAGTGGACGAAGCCGATGCTGAATTCATCGCCGGTGCGGACGGAACGGCGGAGGTATTCTTCGCCGGTCTTCGCGTCCCTCAGAACGAGGAAGCTCCTTCTCCCGGGATACAGAAATGCGGCAGCCAGGACCGCAAGAAACAGAATCAGGGCTGCCGCAATGATTGCTTTTTTACCGGTGCAGCGCTCACTCAACGGTGATGCCCTGCTCCTCGAAATACTTCTTCGCGCCCGCGTGGAACGGAACGCTGATTCCCTTGACGGCGTCTTCCAGATTCAGGAATTCGAACTTCGCGTGTCCGGCGACAAGGGCGTCCTTGTTGTCGAACATGGCCTTGAGGACGTTGTAGACAGCGTCTTCGCTGACGTCGTTGGAGGCGATCAGGGTAGCCCTGACGGAGACGGTGGTCGCGTCGGCGGCGACGCCCGCGTAGGTGTCGGCCGGGATCGTGGTCTCTGTGTAGAAATCATACTTGGACTGCAGCTTCTCGATGTGCTCGGCGTCGAGCTGGACGAGGCTGATGTCCTTCGTCGTGGCGAGGTCGACGACCGCCGTGGTCGGAGCGCCGGCGACGATGAAGGCCGCGTCAATCTTGCCGTCCTTCAGGCTGTCCGCGGAATCGCCGAAGGAAAGGTTGACGACCTTGATGTCATCGAACGTCATGTCGTAGGCTTCGAGAATCTGCTTGGCGTTGAACTCGGTGCCGGAGCCCGCGTCGCCGACGGAGACGGTCTTGCCCTTGAGGTCGGCCACGGTCTTGATG